>JANYFF010000492.1 GCA_025362825.1 Polaromonas sp.
AATTCAATTACCGAAGGCGATGGCGTTGTACGTTCCATTCCGCTGCTTGCAGAATACAAAGGCCAATATTACGAGTCCTTGTCTCTCGCCATGTTCCGCGCACTGGTTGGATTACCGAAAGTTGAGCCCGGGTTCCCACAGGAAAAGTTCCTCACCCGTAACTACCAGGGTCTTGAGAGCATTTTGCTCAAGCAGGGTGCCAAAACACTTGCAATACCCGTGGATGACCGGGTCGCAACGCTGGTGCCATTTCGCGGAGCTGGCGGTGTAAGGGGTGGTTCGTTTCGGTATATTTCAGCCGCTGACGTGCTTGCCGGGCGGGTGGCGCCGGGCTCCCTCAAGGACAAGATTGTGTTGCTTGGCACGACGGCTCCGGGCTTGCTGGATTTGAGGGTGACGCCCGTCGGCGAGACTTACCCTGGTGTGGAAACCCATGCCAATGTGATCTCTGGGTTTCTGGATGGAAAGGTGTTCGTAAAACCCGATTACGCGATTGGTTTTGAAGTTGTGATGTTGGTGCTGTCAGGTTTGACGCTGGCGCTGACGCTACCCATGCTTTCCGCTCCCAAAGCAGTGGCGGCAAGTGTTGTGGTGACTGGCGCGCTGGTGAGCCTTAATTTCTGGCTTTATCTGAGTTATGGACTGGTTCTACCATTGGCCAGTGCGCTGGTAATGGCGGTGACCGCTTTTGCGCTCAATATGAGCTATGGTTATTTTGTTGAAAGCAAATCGAAACGGGAGCTCGCCAATCTCTTTGGAACTTATGTACCTCCAGAGCTCGTCGACGAGATGGTGAAAAACCCCGACAGTTACAGCATGAAGGCGACAACCAAGGAGTTGACCGTCATGTTTTGCGACATGCGCGGCTTCACCAAGATGTCTGAAACCATGGAGCCTACCCAGTTGCAGGCCCTGCTCAACAGCGTTTTTAGCCGCTTGACGGACTTGATCCGTAGCAACAGAGGCACGATTGATAAATACATGGGCGACTGTGTAATGGCCTTCTGGGGGGCGCCGGTGGATACGCCCGACCACGCCAGTCTGGCGGTCAAGACGGCACTTGAAATGGCCCAGGCAGTACGACGATTGAATGAAGAGCACCGCGAAAAAGGACTGCCCGAAATAGGTATCGGCATAGGCTTGAACACCGGCACAATGTGTGTTGGCGATATGGGATCTGATATCAGGCGTAGTTATACGGTTATCGGTGATTCTGTCAATCTGGGTTCACGTCTCGAAGGACTTTCCAAAACCTACGGTGTCGATATCGTTGTCAGTGAATCGACCCGCAAACTGGCCAATGATTTCGCCTGGCAGGAGCTCGACAAGGTCAGGGTAAAAGGAAAAGACAACGCGGTAGCGATTTTTTGGCCGTTGGCGCCTGTTGGCAAAATCGGTACGACCGATGCCGTAGAACTCAAAACCTGGGCATTGACGCTCAAAGCCTACAGAATGCAGGAATGGGACCAATGTGATGTCCAATTGCTTAATTTGCAGAGAATGAATGCCAAAAAATACCTTTACCAGCTGTACGTAGAGCGTGTAGCCTCTATGCGGTTGCTGCCATTTGATCCCGAGTGGGATGGCGCTACCAATTTCCAGACGAAGTAATTACAACCAAGGCGTAGATAAGTCCATGAAAGTACGGGTATTAGGCTGCTCAGGCGCGATCGCCAAAGACTGCCGAACCACGTCCTTTTTGCTCGATCATGATTTGCTGGTGGATGCCGGCACAGGTGTAGGGGACCTTACGTTGGAGGAGATGTGTCGCATTGACCATGTACTTCTCACCCATTCCCATCTTGACCACGTCGCGGCGCTTCCGCTTATGGTGGATGCCATTGCAGCGCAGCGCAGCACACCGATACAGATTCATGCGTTGCAGGGGACGATCGACGCCCTGAAGGCGCATATCTTCAACAACACGATATGGCCAGATTTTTCAAGAATTCCTACGCCAGAATCACCGTTCATCAGCTTTCATCCGCTGGAGCTGGGTCAGACTTTGTGCCTTGCCGGCAAATATGTAGAAGTTTTGCCCGCTGTGCATACGGTGCCAGCCGTGGGTTACGCCGTCGCTACGCCAAAAGGTTGCTGGGTATTTACCGGCGATACCGAGCAAAACCCGGCGCTATGGGCGCGCATCAACCAGCTCAATGTCGCCATGCTGGTCATCGAGACGGCATTCAGCAACCGTGAGCGCGACCTTGCCAGGCGCAGCCTGCATCTGTCGCCGCATGTGCTGGCCATTGAGCTTGACTGCATTGCCAAGGGCAAAAACTATCCCATTTATATTACGCACACCAAGCCGGCCGAGACCGAGCTGATCATGGCCGAAATCCAGCGTTTTGACCAAACCCAGCCGTTTGGACTTGATGTATCGCATGACATCCGCTGGTTGAGGGCTGGTCAGGAGTTCGAACTATGAATGCCGTATTGCAGCGCGATCCGGAAGACGAGTTTTTCGATTCGCAAATGCTTCCGCCGCAGGAGCGTGGTGTTACTTTTGAGGCCTTGTATTTCCGTCAGCTCCAGCTGGTGACAAACCGGATTCATGAAACTGAAAATATCGACCAGATCATGCTGGAGGCCAGTCAGGACATCTGCAAGCTTTTCAATGCAGACAGGCTGACTTTATACGCGGTCAACGAAGATCGCAGCGCGATTATTTCCAAGGTTAAAACCGGACTTAACACCAGCCGGGATCTAAAGCTCCCCATCAGTGCCCAAAGTATCGCAGGCTACGTGGCCATGTCACGACAAATGGTCAACATCATCGATGTTTACGAGGACGCATCACTTAAAAAAATTCATCCAAATCTGAGCTTTCTGCAAGAGGTGGACAAGCGTTCCGGGTACCGCACCAAGCAAATGCTGGTGGCGCCCGTCATGGACGGAGAAACCTTGTACGGCGTACTTCAGGTCATCAACAACCGCAGCGACCAGCCCTTTGGAAAGCTCGAAGAAGATGGCGCACGACAGCTCTGCAAAACACTCGGAATTGCCATTCGCCAGCGGATGCAGAAGTCTGAGGACAGCCAGCGACGCAAGGCTACCAAATACGATGGCTTGGTTAATGAGGGCGTACTTTCTCAGGATGAGCTTTCCCTCTGTATCCAGAAAGCCCGCGATGAGGCCCAGTCAGTAGAGCATTTGTTGATGGCTGACTACCGCATCCGGCCGGCGCAAATCGGTCCATCGCTGTCCAAGTTTTTTGGTGTTCCCTATGAGCCATTCAATTCTGGCCGCATACGATCGGAAATGCTGCATGGGGCGTTGAAACGCGAATTTGTGGAACAACAGGGCTGGATGCCGCTGGAGGAATCGACCGATGGTCTTTTGATCATGTGCGTGGATCCCGAAGCGGTACGAGGGGCGCGTGTCGTGCCGCAAGTCTTTCCGAGAGTCAGTAAATTTTCCTATCGTGTTACCACGCAGACGGAATTTGACGAAACGCGTGGGCAGTTGTTTGGAGCAGGAAATGAGGGCGGTTCAATTGACCAGTTGCTCGCCGACATGGACTCGCCGTTTGAAAACGACGCCATAGATGACTCTGCTCTCGAATCTGCTGCTGCAGACAATGAACTCGTCAAGTTTGTAAATAAAGTAATTATTGACGCATACAACCAGAAGGCTTCAGACATTCATATCGAGCCTATGCCAGGCAAGGCCAAGACCGGTATACGTTTCAGGATAGATGGCACACTGCAGCCTTACATCGAGGTGCCAGCGCAATTCAGGCAGGCCATGGTCACACGGTTGAAGATCATGTGCGACCTCGACATTTCAGAAAAGCGCAAACCACAAGACGGAAAGATCAAATTCAAGAAGTATGGTCCTCTCGACATTGAGCTTCGGGTGGCTACCATCCCGACTGCGGGCAGTGTCGAGGATGTGGTCATGCGTATTCTTGCGGCTGGAGAGCCCATTCCGCTCGAAAAACTCGGACTCACAGCGCACAACAAGGAGCGCCTTGAAAAAACCGTTTCAAAGCCTTATGGGTTGTTTTATGTCTGCGGACCTACGGGCTCTGGAAAGACGACAACCCTTCACTCCATACTTAAATTCCTGAATACGCCGGACACCAAAATCTGGACTGCTGAAGACCCGGTCGAAATTACTCAAAAGGGCTTGCGCCAGGTCCAGATCAACAAAAAAGCAGGCATTGATTTCGCCTTGGTCATGCGGGCATTTTTGCGGGCAGATCCAGACATCATTATGGTGGGGGAATCCCGCGACAAGGAAACTGTGTCGATGGGCGTCGAGGCGTCTTTGACCGGCCACATGGTCTTCTCGACGCTGCACACCAATTCGGCACCTGAATCCATCACCCGGTTGCTGGACATGGGCATGGACCCGTTTAATTTTGCTGACGCGCTGCTTGGTATCTTGGCCCAGCGATTGGCCAAAAAGCTTTGCGACTGCAAAGCGGCCTATTTTCCAGATGCCGAAGAGATCAAGACCTTTATCGCCGAATATGCCGAAGAATTGCGTCATACACCAGCCTGGAAAGAGGATTATTCCGGAGAGGTGCAGCTACTGTACGAACGATGGATCGAGCAATACGGCGAGGACGGCAGACTTCAAATGTATCGCGCTGTGGGTTGCGACAAATGCAACAAAACCGGCTACAAAGGCCGAATAGGTTTGCATGAATTGATGATAGCCGACGACAACGCCAAAAAGCTTATCCAGGAACGTGCACGCGTAGCGGAATTGTTTGCTTCGGCCGTCAATAGCGGCATGCGGACCCTCAAGATGGACGGCATGGAAAAAGTCCTGATGGGAATGACAGACCTGAAAATGGTTCGCTCGGTTTGTATCAAATAAATCAACTGAATCAACACACCTTGGCACCTGCAGTGACACATTTGTCAGTCGTGGCTTACAAGTAAAGCAAAAAAGTAAGATTCTGGAGTTGGTTCGAGTGAAAAACGGAATTAGTAGGCAATAAAGACGTTGGCGCAAAAACTGCTTAACAGTGAGGGTCAGCATTTTATTAACCCCAAGGAGTTTTCATGAAGCGTTCCCTACAAAAGGGTTTTACCCTTATCGAATTGATGATCGTCGTGGCGATTATCGGTATCTTGGCTGCAGTCGCGTTACCTGCTTATCAGGATTACACTGTCCGCGCAAAGGTTTCTGAAGCGATCTTGGCTGGCTCACAGTGTCGCACCAGCATCACTGAGACCACCCAGACAATTTCGAGTGCCGCGCTCCCCAATGCAAATTCATGGGGTTGTGAACAGAATACCGCCGGAACCGCTGGCAGCGCGCCAACAAAATATGTCTTGTCCATCGTAACCACGTCGGCCGGCAAGGTAACCATCACGACCACTTCTGACACTAGCCTGAATGCTGCGGCAGCTACCACCATCGACATGACCCCATATAAGACTTCGACGACTGCATTGGCAAACACTGATGTCAACGTTACCATTTTCCAATGGAAGTGCGGCCCAGGTGCCTCAACCCCAATGCCAGCCAAGTATCTGCCAGGCTCATGCCGCGGTTAATACATTGCGGTTGAAAGTCACCCCAAGGGGTGGCTCAAAACAAAAAAGGTACACAGTGTGTGTGCCTTTTTTTTCACCTTTTTTTGGACTCTGCCTGGGCAAATAACTTTTGACTGCGAAACCTGGAAACCGTCTTCTGCTTTGGATGGGTGTGGCCTTGTGCATGGCATATCTGCTACCGAACCACTACTCCCCCTGGCTGAGCGTTCATCAGGAGATGGGTGCAGTACTGGCGTTTGCCCCGATGCTGATCTGGGCCAGCATGAAATTTCGCTGGATGCCGGCACTTTCCATCGCAGCCATGGCACTGTCGGTCGTTCCGCTTGTGCAAATAGTCAGTGGGACGTTGTCTTTCGCATCTGATGGCTGGATGGCGACGCTGTATCTGGCTGGGTTTGCCCTCGCGATCCACTCGGGCGCTCGTTGCGCTGAAGGCGATGAGCTGCCAGGAAAAATCAACTTCGCTCCTGTGAGATTGCCCCTGACAGGCCTGCTGTTGGCTGCAGTGTGGTCCGTTGGTATCCAGATGTACCAATGGCTCATGCTGGGTGATCGCGGAATCTATGTGGCGGAATTGCCGCCGCTCAGTCGTCCCTTTGGCAATCTCGCTCAGCCGAACCAGCTTGCGACCTTGTTACTCATGGGTATAGCGAGTGTTCTTTTTTTTTGGGAAATGCGAAAACTTCGCACCACTATTGCACTTGCCGCCGCCTTGATACTGGCGTTCGGCCTGGTAATGACCGGCTCACGATCGGTGTTGCTCACGCTGGTCTGGCTAGTCCCAGCTTTTGCATTGTTACGACGACGCTGCAGTTTGCGCGCTTCTCCCGCAGCAATCATGCTTATCGCTGGTTTTTATCTGCTCTGTTCCCTTGGATGGACGACCATCAACCAGGCATTGCTGCTCGTCATTGACGCCAATGCGTCGGTTGAGCGCATGGCTGAACTCGGCATCCGCAAGGTCCTTTGGGTGTCCATGGCCGATGCCATCAGCCGTGCACCGTGGATTGGTTATGGATGGGGGCAAATTGGCAGTGCGCAGACAGCGACGGCGCTGGATTACCCTCCTACCTTTTCTTTTTTTGACAGCTCACACAATCTGCTGATCGACCTTGCCTTATGGAATGGTCTGCCCGTGGCTGTGATGGTCACGCTGGTGCTTGTCGCATGGTTTGGCTGGCAGATTTACCAATGTCGTGATCCGCTTTCGTTTGCCCTGCTGGTAGCGATTGGCGTTGTATTCAGCCATGCGATGGTGGAGTATCCGCTTAACTATGCTTATTTTTTGCTACCAGTGGGTTTTCTGATGGGTGTCCTGTCAGCTGCGCATCCGTCGCCCTTCGATGACCTACATCCAAAACGCTGGTTTGTGTTTCTCCGTGGCTCGGTTGTGGCGTCCAGTGCTGCCTTGCTTGTTTTGGCCGTGGCAGTCATTGTGGAATATGTCCCGTTTGAAGACGATTGGCGCCTGATGCAATTTCAGGAGCGGCGAATCGGCAGCCGAGAACCAACACAGTCACCGCCCGCGGTCATTCTTACGGGGCTTCGCGAGTTCATGCGGTTTTCCAGGACGGAAGCAAAACCCGGCTTGTCGGCGCAGGACCTGGACTGGATGCGCCGCGTATCGGAGAGATATGCCTACGCATCGCCCATGTTTAAATACGCGTTGGCACAGGCCTTGAACAATCTAAGTCCAGGAGCGCAACTTACCTTGCGTCGTCTCTGCAAAATGCAAACGGAGGCAGCGTGTAAAAGTGCCAGGCGTGAGTGGCGTGAATTGATGCAGAATCAATATCCACAGCTCGCAGACACACCTTTTCCGGCAGAGTCAGTGCAAAAGCACTGACTCTGAATGCAGCGGTGGGGGGGGTGTGGGCGCGACAGAAATTTGGTCTTGAGTCGTGGAGTTTTTATGGAATGTGTTTTTCAAAAGGGTTTTACCCTGATCGAGCTAATGATTGTTGTCGCGATTATTGGCATTCTTGCCGCCGTAGCACTGCCCGCTTACCAAGACCACACCGTGCGTGCCAAGGTTTCCGAGGCGATTCTGGCCGGCTCTCAGTGCCGCACCAGTATCAGCGAAACCTTTCAGGCCATCTCTAGTACCGTGCAACCTGCTGCCAACTCGTGGGGTTGTGAGCAAAACACGGGGGTAACCGCGGGCAGCGCGCCGACCAAATACGTTCTGTCGATCGCCACTACCAATGCGGGCAAGATAACGGTCAAAACCACGTCGGACACCAGCCTGAATGCAGCGGCAAGTACCACCATCGGCATGACACCCTTTAAAAACTCAAGCGTTGCCATGACTAATACGGATGTCAACGTGGCGGTATTCCAGTGGAAATGCGGTCCCGGCGCAACCACTCCCATGCTTGCCAAATACTTGCCTGGCTCATGCCGCGGCTGATGCGATAAAACTGCAGGCCGTTGATGCGGTCACACAGCCAAAAGTACACAGCGGTGTATCTTTTTTATGTGAAATCTGGTGGGCGATGTGGCGTCGCCTACCATTGCCATCGCTTTTCCCCCGAAAAGGCATGACCCAAATCTCATATTTTCCAATTGACTTCTGAATCTGACATCACGCAGCAACCCTGCACCGACCCAGCCTCCAGGAGCGGTTCCCTGCGGGGGGTCGCGATCTGCGTCTTGCTGGTGATTCCCTGGCTTAATCCCTTTGCGCCCGGACCCTCGCCCGCCGTTGTGCCTTGGCTGGTTGCGTTGACGGCAAGCGCTTGCCTGCTGCTGGTGAACTATCGGTTGTCTTTTTCTTCGGGCGTAGCTCCGCAAGCGTCGGGGGGTGAAAATTCTGCGCTGCCATGGACCTTTTCGATAGCGGCAGCCTGGCTGCTCGCTGGTGTGCTCAGCAGCCTCATGGGTGTGCTGCAGTATTTTGGCGCTGCGGCGCCGCTCGATCCGTGGGTAAACCAGACCATAGTGGGCGAGGCCTTTGCCAACCTGCGCCAGCGCAACCAGTTTGCGAGCCTGACCAATATTGCGCTGGCGGCACTGGTCTGGATGGCGGTGAACGCCAAAGCAGGTGACCGCCCAAAGGTCCGGCAGGTCATGCTCCTGCTGGGTGCTGCCTGCCTGGCTATCGGCAACGTCGCGTCTTCTTCGCGAACCGGACTGGTACAGCTCCTGCTGCTATGCACGGCTTTCTGGATTTGGGGTGGATGGCGGCACTTGCTGGTTCGCCGCATCCTGCTCACGGCGCTGCTTGCCTACGGGCTGGCCATGCTGGCACTGCCCTGGCTCGGCGGGTTCGACCTGTCAGAGCACGGCATCTTCGCCCGCCTTCGCGCCGGCGATGGTGTCTGCGGCAGCCGTCTGGCCTTGTGGTCCAACGTGCTGCACCTCATCGCCCAAAAGCCCTGGTTGGGTTGGGGCTGGGGCGAGCTGGATTACGCCCACTACATCACGCTATACGAAGGACCGCGCTTCTGTGAAATTCTCGACAACGCCCACAATCTCCCGCTACAGCTTGCGGTGGAATTGGGGGTGCCGGCGGCGCTGCTGATCTGCGGTGGTTTTACTTGGTGGGTCGTACGCCAGCGGCCGTGGCACGAACACAACACCACCCGCCAGCTGGCCTGGGCGGTGCTGGGCATCGTATTGCTCCACAGCATGCTGGAATACCCGCTGTGGTACGGCCCTTTCCAGATGGCTTTTGGCTTGTGTCTGGGCCTGTTGTGGCTCACCGCAGGTGCCCAAATCAGCCGCAAATCCCCGAAATACCCATCAAATAGCCTGCGAGCCCCCTTAATACGGGTGCTTATAGCTATTATTTTAATAGCAATTGCCGAATATGCTGGCTGGGATTACCACCGCATTAGTCAGATATACCTTTCGCCGGAATCGCGCGACGCAGCCTACCGAGACGACACACTTGCCAAAATCGATGCGTCCTGGCTGTTCTCGGACCAGGTACGTTTTGCAGAGCTCATTCTTACGCCGCTCAGCCCTGCCAATGCCGAATGGACCTTCAGGACGTCCAGCGCCTTGCTGCATTACTCGCCCGAGCCGCGGGTCATCGAAAAAGTCATAGAAAGCGCGGTGCTAACCGGCCGCGACGACGAGGCCGTGGCGCATTTGGCGCGATTCAGGGCGGCTTTTGCGCAGGACCATGCGCGCTGGGCGCAGGCAGGCGGCCTTGCTCCACCGAAATAAACCGACCTTGGCGGTAGCGGTCAGGGGTTGACGAAGCTGCCCGACTTGCCGCCATGCTTTTCGATGACGCGAACATCCGTGATCGTCATGCCCCTGTCCACTGCCTTGCACATGTCGTAGATGGTCAAAAGTGCAATTTGTGCAGCTGTCAATGCTTCCATTTCCACACCGGTCGGGCCGACAGTCTCCACCGTCGCGCGGCAGGTGATGCTGGCGGCATCTTCGTCCGTTGTGAAGTCCAGCGCAACACGCGTGAGCGCCAGCGGATGGCACAGCGGGATAAGGTCGCTGGTCCTTTTGGCGGCCATGATGCCGGCGACGCGGGCGATGCCCAGCACGTCGCCTTTTTTGGCGTTGCCTGCCAAAATTATGGACAACGTCTTCAGATTCATTACGATACGGCCCTGTGCGATGGCCACACGGTGGGTCGGCGCTTTCGCTGCAACATCCACCATATGGGCCTGGCCCTGGGCGTCAAAGTGGGTGAGCGGTGAATTGGGCATCATTGAGTTACAGAACCTTTACAAGCAACCATCATCATAAGACCATGTTTATAAATCCAGCCTTCTGGAAGGGGCGTCTCAAGGCATCCGGCATTCATCTGGGCATCAGCCTGGCGCTGGCCGTGCTGGCTGCGTTGCTCGTGTTTTTCGCCTGGTACCCGTATCCGTATCGGGAAATTTCAGGTGGCCGTGAGCTCTTTTGGCTGGTGGTCACGGTCGATGTGATCATGGGGCCGCTGATGACGCTGGCTATCTTTAACCTGAGTAAAACACGCCGCCAGCTCGGCCAGGACCTTGCCGTGATTGGCTTGCTTCAGCTGGCAGCGCTGGCTTATGGCTTGTGGACGGTTGCCGTGGCGCGTCCGGTGCATTTGGCGTATGAGATTGACCGCTTCAGGGTTGTCCATGCGATAGACATCCCGACCGAGCTGCTTCCCAAGGCGCCCCCTGAGCTGCAACGCCTTCCCCTGACAGGGCCGACCCTGCTCTCCGTGCGCGACTTCAAGAGTGCTGCCGAGAGCTTTGATGCCACGATGGCCGCTGTAGCCGGCGCGGCGCTGGGTGCGCGGCCGGATTTGTGGCAAAGCTATGCCGCTGCCAAGTCCCAGATTCAGGGCTACGCGAAACCCCTCGCCGATCTGAAAGCGCGCTTTCCGACGCGCGTTGCCGAGATTGACAATACCCTGAAGTCGGCATCGCCCGCCCGCCCGGATGCTGGCATCAGCTATGTGCCGCTGGCCGGTCGCAACGTTTTCTGGACGGTCCTGATAGACGCCAGCACCACCGAGGTTATTGCGTTTGTCCCGATTGATTCCTTCTAGTTTTCCCCTGAGCCTGCCACAGCCGGCGCGGTATGCCGTCAAAAGCGTCATTCTGGGTATTACGCTGGCCCTGCTGTCCGGCAATGGCCTGGTTCAGGCGCAGGACGGCGCGCCCGGCGTACGTTCAGTCGGCGGGACGGGCGCCCTGCCGGCCCTGGGTGACAACCTGGAGCTGTCGGCGGCGGCCGAACGCCGCATCGGTGACCGGATTGCCGCCAGCATTTACCGCGATCCCGACTACATTGACGATCCCGTCCTCGGTGATTATGTGCAATCGGTCTGGCTGCCCCTGATGGCAGCGGCGCGTGCGCGCGGCGAAATCAACAACGAGCTTGATGAGCGTTTTGCCTGGGAGCTTTTTCTGCTGCGCGACCGCAGCATCAATGCCTTTGCACTGCCTGGCGGCTATATGGGCGTGCACCTTGGCCTGATCGGCGCCGTCAGCAGCCGCGACGAGCTGGCCGCAGTGCTCGGGCACGAGCTCAGCCACGTCACGCAGCGGCATATTTCGCGGCTCATGACGCAGCAGTCCCGTCAGACACCCTGGCTGATCGGCGCCATGATCCTGGGCGCGCTGGCCGCCAGCAAAAGCCCGCAGGCTGCCAGTGCGGCGATGGCTGGCGGTCAGGCAGTAGCCATCCAGTCGCAACTCAATTTTTCGCGCGACATGGAGCGGGAGGCGGACCGCGTCGGTTTTGGCGTGATGACAGACGCCGGCTTTGACAGCCACGGGGTCAGCAGCATGTTTGAAAAACTGCAGCAGGCTTCAAGGCTCAATGACAACGGTTCTTTTCCTTATCTACGTTCCCATCCGCTGAACACGCAGCGCATTGCCGAAGCTCAGGCCAGGGTGCAGCTCGCAGTGCAAAACTCCGCTGGAACCAATGTAGCAAGTGATGAGTCCGCCGCCCGAGCGAACTTTTTACATGCCATGATGGCTGCGCGCGCGCGCGTGCTGGCTGATCCCGGCGTCGATGCGCTGCGCGCCATGGTGGCCGAGGCACAACGCACGGCTGGACTACGGCCCACGGCAGCTGCGACGCCTTCCCTTGCCGATGCGCGGCCTGCAGGCATCCTGTATTCAGGTGCGTTTGCTGCCGCCAAAATGCGAGATTTCGGGTTGGCGCGAACGCTCACCGCCAAACTCCGCGAAGCGGCCGGAGCCGTTCCGCAGGCCCTGGTCGCTCTTGACCTGCTGTCGATGGAAGTCGACCTTATGGCCGGCGTGACACCAGCTGTTGTGAGCCGGATCGACATTGCCAAAACAACGCGCCGGGCAGACCTGCTGATACAGTCGCGCGCATTGCTTGCAGCAGGTCGGGCACAGGAAGTCGATGAACGTCTGCTGACATGGGTCACGGCGCACCCTAAGGATGCTGGGGCCTGGCAGTTGCTGGCGGTCGCTTACGGTAACCAGAACCAGAATGTGCGTGCCATTCGTGCTGATGCAGAAGGGCACGCGGCACAGCTTGATTTTGGCGGTGCACTGGACCGCCTGAAAGCTGCCCAGGCCATGATGCGAAGTCATCCCGGCAGCGCGGATTTCATGGAAGGCTCCATCATCGACACCCGCGCCCGCCAGGTGGAGCTACTTGTTAAAGACCAGGCGCTCCAGGACAAACTCGATAAGTAGCTGCAGCACCGAATAGATCAGCGAGCCGATCAGTGCCGCGCCGAAGCCGCTGACGCTCAAGCCGCTGACCAGGCTGGCAGCCGCCCAAAACATCAAGGCGTTGACCACAAATATAAACAGGCCTAGCGTCACCAGCGTGACCGGCAGCGTCAGCAACACCAGGATGGGTCGTACAACCGTATTGAGTGCCCCCAGCACGGCTGCCGCGATCAGCGCGCCAGTGAAGCTGGTGACCACAACACCCGAATACAGATAGGCCACCGCCAGCAAGGCAGCGGCGCTGCAAAGCCATTTGAGTATGAGTTTCATGGCTAGCAGAATACCCCGTTTTATGTCTTGGCGCGCCGGGTGACCAGCCAGCCTGCGCCCAGCACGCCGACAACCGCCACGGCATAGGTGGCCCATTGCGCCGCCATATTGAGCGTGGCGGCAGAAGCAGGAGAGTCTGGACCGCCATAAATGTTGTCCAGCAGTTGTTCGCTGACAATCATTTTGGCGGCAGTTAACGCCAGCACAGCAGCACCAATGTTGATGATCATCGGAAAGCGCTCGACCAGTTTGAGCACCATGGTGCTGCCAAACACCACAATCGGCACGCTGATCAACAGACCAATAATTACCAGGTCAAACGCGCCTTGTGCCGCGCCAGCGACGCCCAGCACATTGTCAACACCCATCAGGGCATCGGCGACCACAATGGTTTTCATGGCACCCCAGAAGGTGTTGGCGACAGGGCCTTCATGCTCGCCACCGCCCTGGTCGGCGAGCAGCTTGTAGGCGATCCACAGCAGGCCCAGGCCGCCCACCAGCATCAGGCCCGGAATCTTCAACAGCCAGACGACGCCGACCGTCATCACCGAGCGCACCACAATCGCCCCGACGGTGCCCCAGACGATGGCTTTTTTCTGCAGTTTCGGTGGCAGGCTGCGGGCAGCGAGCGCGATCACGATGGCGTTGTCGCCAGCGAGTACGAGGTCAATCAGGATGATGGCCAGCAGCGCCGACCACCAGGGGGATGAGAACAATTCCATTTAAAAACTCCAGTCAGGCTTCATATTTTCTGAAACTGAACAGGTCCGAAAATGCTTTGCAAAGCATTTGCCGTGAACGCATCGATCAAACCTGTTCAGGTGTTAATCGAAGGTCTGGCTCGGCAAACAGCGGGAGCTGCCTGCCCAGCAAGCCGGAAGTGTGAACTTCGTATTGACGACTTGCTGAAGTGATTTCGCGGCGGCACGTTATAAACAGCGCCCCGAAATCAGGGAGTTACTCCCCTTCGGTTCTGTATTGGACAACAAAACCGGGTTTTCTGCAAATCCACAAGGGCATGGGACAGCAAATGCAGTGTTTTACCGTACCTGACCCATAATCCAGAGCCGTCCCGCAAACCCTCCAATACCCATTCCGAATGGCCGGCATACACATTACTGACATTGAGGCCGCCATCAACTACTGGCGTGAAAAAAGCCCGTCGCCCGACGGCGTCACTTTGGCACCCGAGCTGCGCGGGCTGGCCGAAGTGTATGCGCTGATGGTTTTTTACCATGAGGAAGAGGCCGACGATAAAAGCTTTCCTCCGAAGGCCATGGCCGCCTGGCAAACCTGGTACGACAGCACGGCCGACACACCCTGCATAGCGATTTGCTCAACCAGCCAGGGCGACGAGGTCTGCAAAGGCTGCGGCCGCAGCTTTGAAGAAGTGCAGCACTGGCCGGCCATGACCCCTGCCGAAAAGCGCGGCACCTGGCGGCGCATCACGCTGGACGCCACCTCCTGGCGTTTTGGGCGTTACGCCGACCGTGCCCTTGAAAAAACCGGAATTAGTGGTGAAACAGGGCTGTAGCCCCCGTAATTCGGGCGCCTTTAGCTATTGATTTGATAGTAAATTGATCGCATAACTGCATGCTCCGCCTCACCCGTGCGCCGAATATCGCGATTGCCGCATTGTGGGCGGACGCCCTGCAGCAGGGAGGTTTCTCAGCCAGCGTGCAGCGTTATTTTCTGGGTGGCCTCGCCGGCGAATTGCCGCCCGACCAGTGCCTGCCCGAGGTCTGGCTGACCCATGCGCATGAAGAGCAGGATGCGCGGGAGCTGCTGCACCACTTGCAGAATATGCCGCAGCGCCGCTGGTTGTGCGCCTGTGGTGAAACCGTTGAAGGTGGTTTTGAAGCTTGCTGGCAATGCGGCCGGCCGATGGCGGCATGAAGCTGCCTGGCTACGGGCGCTCTGTGGGCAGGACGCGGACGTTGCCATCTGTCGAAAGCCGCCTGGCGATTTCGTATTTCGCGGCGTAGTGACCTTGCCGGGCAGCGTTAGCGAGCTTGATGTCGGCGTCTGAGTTGCGGCCCAGCGCGCGCAGGGCCAAGAATTGAACATACATCAGGTGGTCGTCCCCGGGCAACCACACACTGGCTGTTTCGAGCTCTGCCAGCGCGTCCTGCGGCCGGTTCAGACGAATCAGGGCGACGGCCCGCGCAACGCGGTAGCGACCGTTGGTGGGGCTCAGTCTGATCGCGTCATTGATGTCCTGCATGGCTTCGTCAGTTTTTCCGGCCTTGAACCGCTCGCCGCCACGGTTGAACAGGATCCGGCTTGATCCGGCGATTTCCAGTTTCGGCAGCTTGGCGGCGGCATCTTCCCAGATGGCACGCCGTGAGCTGAAGGCGTCCAGCCTGTCGCCGGCCTGCAGCATCAGCAGGGGAATAGCTGGTGCCAGAACCAGCAGTCCGGCTTTTTTCGGTAGGTGGTACATCAGCACGGCCGCCAGCAGGCCGTAGCCTGTGGCCCACAGATAGCTCCGGTACAGGACATAAGGCTCCTGAAAACGCACCGAAGCCATCTCCACCGGGAACAGTGCGGCGGCGATGGTCAGCGCCAAGGCTACCAGCCGACCTTTGTGCAGCCGCATCGCCAGCAGGGTTGCCGTCACCGGAAGGGCCACATAAGCGCTGATCCAGAGCCACGCGCCCGTATGCGTCCAGGGCCGACGGAAATCCACGCGCAAATCGGCGGACATCAGCTGCGTGTCAGGCCACAGCCATTGCAGTGCGTATGAAAAATACAGCTGTGCCTGTGTCGATGCCGACAGCAGCCATTTTTCATGTCGGTTGGCGAATACCGGCAGGCCATACAGTTCCGATTCCAGCTCCCGGATCGCGGGCTCGTAAACCTCACCGACCGTGCCGCGGTTCTCGTACAGTGCATGGCCCATCAGGGGCAGGCTCAGGGCAAAAAATATGCCGGCAATCCTGAGCTTGTCGCGCCATGGCCGATCGACCACGACAGTGACCAGCGCCAGAGCAGCGACAGGTACAAGAATGGCGTGCTGCTTTGAAAGGATGGACAGCGAGCCCCACATCGCAGCCCATGCTGCCGGCCGCCAGTCGTTGCGCACCAGCGCGTCCAGCAGACAACGAAAGCACAGCAGCGAGAACAACATCGCAAAAACAATGGTCCGCTGCACCAGGTAGCCGGCGCCATAGACGGCGGCCGGGTGGCAGACAAAAGCCAGCGCGACCAGCAGGGCGATCCAGCGGGCATGGTCCGGCCCGGCCTGGGTGCCCGGCAACGGTGGCCTGCGGTCCAGCACCAGCAGCGTCTCAATGAACCGGAACAGCTGCCAGGCCACCGCAATGTGCAGCGACAGGCTGATCAAGCGGTGCGCCGTCATGCTTCCGATCTGCGTTTCAACCCAGCCCAGTGTGAAATAAGGAAAGCCGCGAATGCCGATTTCCCACGGCGCGATAGCTGCGGTGGTCAGGACGTCGGTGTAAAAGATGTTGACGTCGTCAAAAACCAGCGGGTTTTGCAGATACGGGACGTAGACCCAGCTGGCGGCCGCCGCGATCAGCACCAATGCCAGCACGCGCTGTAAAAATTCAGGCTGCAGGCGCATGCGTGGCAAGGCGTTCAGATTGCTTGACGGGTGGCTTAGACGCGCCGCGCCAGTTCAGCGGCCATGCCCACATAGCTTGCCGGCGTCATGACCAGCAGGCGGGTTTTTTCCGCCTCGGGGATTTCCAGTGATCGGATCAGCTCGTGCAGGTCTTCCGGCCGCACGGTCTTGCCGCGGGTGACTTCTTTGAGCTTTTCGTAGGCGCCCTGCACGCCGTAGCGGCGCATCACCGTCTGGATCGGTTCGGCCAGTACTTCCCATGATGCGTTCAAGTCGTCCTGCAGCGCTTCGCGGTTCAGCTCCAGCTTGCCCAGCCCCACACTCATCGAGTGGTAGGCCAGCACGGCATAACCGACGGCCACGCCCATGTTGCGCAGCACCGTGCTGTCGGTCAGGTCACGTTGCCAGCGGCTGATGGGGAGTTTTTCACTCAGGTGTTTGAGCAGTGCATTGGCCAGGCCCAGGTTGCCTTCGGCGTTTTCAAAGTCGATCGGGTTGACCTTGTGCGGCATGGTTGACGAGCCGATCTCGCCGGCTTTCAGGCGCTGCTTGAAGTAGCCCACGCTGACATAACCCCAGACATCGCGCGACCAGTCGATCAGGATGGTGTTGGTGCGGGCAATCGCGTCAAACAGCTCGGCCATGTAGTCGTGCGGCTCAATCTGGATGCTGTAGGGCTGGAAAGTCAGGCCCAGGCCCAGCGGCTCGGGTGTCTCAATCACTTTGCGGCTGAAGGCTTCCCAGTCAAAGTCGGGCCAGGCCGACAGATGGGCGTTGTAGTTGCCCACCGCGCCATTCATCTTGGCCATCAGCGGCACAGCGGCAATCTTGGCCCGGGCGGCGACCAGGCGCACCACCACGTTGGCGATTTCCTTGCCCACGGTGGTGGGGCTGGCGGTCTGGCCGTGGGTGCGGCTGAGCATCGGTTCGGCCGCATGGGTATGCGCCATCTCGCGCATCTGGGCGATGACCTTGTCTAGCGCCGGCAGCAGCACCGACTCGCGGCTGCCCTTGAGCTGCAGTGCATGGCTGGTGTTGTTGATGTCTTCGCTGGTGCAGGCAAAGTGGACAAACTCACCGACTGCCTGAAGCTCCGGCCGCGCCTCGAATTTGGACTTGATCCAGTATTCCACCGCCTTCACGTCATGGTTGGTGACTTTTTCGATGTCCTTGATGGCCAGTGCGTCGGCACCCGAGAAATTCTTGACCAGCCCCAGCAAGTAAGTGCGCGCTCCGGGGCTAAGCGGTTTGAATTCAGCAAATCCGGCATCCGACAAGGCAATAAACCACGCAATTTCGACCTGTACCCGGCGATGCATATAGCCCTGCTCGGACATCAGCGGGCGCAAATTGCCCAGCCTTCCGGCGTATCGGCCGTCCAGTGGCGACAGGGCATTGATGGGTGACAGGGCGTTCGAAGAAGGGGTGGAAGAGCTCATGCCTCAATTGTAGGCGGCCGGTTTGGGGATTTTGGAGGCGCCAGGGTTGGACCACAGCTGACTCGATAGAATGCTCCTAACTTGTCAGCCAGCGTTTGTCGCACAAAACTTATTTATGAAACTCATCGGATCCATCACCAGTCCCTACGTACGAAAAGTGCGCGTTGTGATGCTTGAGAAAAAGCTCGACTACCAGTTTGTCGAGGAAGACGTCTGGTCAGCCGCCACCACCATGACGGACTCCAATCCGCTGGGCAAGGTCCCGTGCCTGGTGATGGAAGGCGGCGAAGCGGTTTTTGACTCCCGCGTGATTGTTGAATACCTCGACACCCTGTCGCCCGTCGGCAAGCTGATCCCCAGTCAGGGCCGCGAACGCGCCGAGGTCAAGACCTGGGAAGCGCTGGCCGACGGCCTGCTCGACGCCGCCATTCTGGCGCGCCTGGAGGCTACCTGGTCGGGCCGTACAGAGCCGCAGCGCAGCCAGGCCTGGATAGACCGCCAGATGGCCAAAATCCACGCCACCCTCAAGGCCATGAGCACCGGTCTGGCCGACAAGTCTTTTTGCAGCGGTATCCACTTCAGCCTGTCCGATGTCGCCGTCGGCTGTGCGCTGGGTTATCTGGATTTGCGTTTTGCGGCGATTGACTGGCGTGGCAGTCACGCCAACCTGGCAAAGCTGTATGAAAAGCTGGCGCTCAGAGCCAGTTTTGTCGAGACACATCCGGGGTGAGCGCCAGTCCTTGCCCGTTGCACGACTTTTATCCTAAAAAGGCCTGTAGTCCTTGATCTACGGCCACCTTCTGCTACTTAAATAGTAGTAAACTGCTTGATGCTTCGCTTGCTTCCTGAGCCAGTGAAAGCGTTACAGTCCGGTAAACCGGCGAATCACCGGAAAGTACACTGCGGCGGGTAACAGAGCCAGGGCCTTCATCCAGAGCGTGAAGCGTTTCGGAAAGTGGATCTCGAATGCACCGCTGGCCCAGCCCTTGAGGATTTCTTCGGCAGCCCGCTCAGGCGTGATGAGCGCAGGCATGGTGAATTTGTTTTGCGCCGTCAGCGGCGTTTCGACAAAGCCTGGGCAGACCAGGCTAACGCCAACATGGCTGTCTTTGAGGTCTACATACAGTGTTTCGGCCAGGTTGATAAGCGCTGCCTTGGTTGGCCCGTAGGCAAGGCTTTTGGGCAGGCCGCGGTAGCCGGCGACGCTGCTGATCAGGCTGATGTGCCCGGCCCGGCGCGCCACGAAATGCGGCAGCACGGCGTCCAGTACGTTCAGGGCGCCGACGTAATTGACCTGCTGGTGCTTGAGCATCTCCTGCAGGTTAAATTCAGTGGCGCGCATTTCCTTGTAGTAGCCGGCGCAATACAGTACCAGGTCCAGTGGGCCAGCAGTCAGGACCGCTTGCGCGGCCGCCCGCACGGCACCTGTATCAGCGGCGTCCAGGGCCAGCGCCAGGGTGCCGGGGTGTTCTGCCGCAAAGGCATCGAGGGCCTGCTGGTCGCGCGCCGACACCACGACACGCGCACCGCGGGCATGCAGCGCGTGTGCGGTGGCCCGGCCAATGCCGCTGGAGGCACCGACCAGCCAGACGGTTTTGCCGTGCCAGTCGGAAACAGGAGGATTGAAAGACATGGCTGGATTTCTATTTGTTATGAAATTAATAGCAACAAGTGACCGGATGACCGGGGCTGTGGAACTGTTTGATGCCTGAAAGAGGGTTTCATCAGCGTTTTACAAAAGACAGGGTTACATCGCCCAGCTGGAAGCCGAATTTGCTCATGCGTGCCTTGTTGAGCATGACCTTGTCGCTCATCAGGTACATCCAGTCGTCAAACTGCACTTCAATCACTTTTCCATCGACCGGCAATTTCAGGGTGTAGCCCCAGCGGAAGGCATTGCCTTTTTCTTCGCCGCTGGCCTCGCCCAGCACGTCGTCGGCTGTTCCGGCATAACGGCCGTCGGCGCTGCGCCTGAGCGTCCAGACGCGGCGGCCGGTGCTGCCATCGGAGTAGCTGAACTGCTCGTCCAGCGTGCCTGTTTCTTGACCGGGTGGGCCCTGCCAGCTGCAGTTCATGACGACCGTGAAGCGCTTCACAACCTTGCCGGAGCGGTCGGTGAAGACGCCATAGGCATCCACCGTGCCGTTGAAGTACTGGCGCATATCAAGCGCCGGCTTTTCTGCCGCATAGTCGCTGACTTGCGGCGTTGCGCAGCCGGCAAGCAAGCCGGCGCTGATGGTCAGCGACAGCAGCGGCAAGCGTATGGTGCGCAGGGCGCTCTGGAATTTTTCGGAGATCATGCGGTCGTGCCCTTCAAGGCGTGCGTCGGTTTAAGGATGAAAAAATACAGGCCCAGCGCGGCGGCCAGCTTGAGCACGCAGGGCAGCACGCAGTAGGCGATGAGCAGTGCGTTCAGGGCCTGTGGGTCGCGCACACCGGGCGCGTAGTCGAACAGCGCCAGCACCGGCAGGGCCAGCCCGGCGGCCAGCGCCAGATTGAGCTTGGTTGCAAAATTCCACCAGCCAAAGTAGGCGCCCTCAGCCCGGCCCGAATCCCCATTGGCTTGGATCACGCCGGTCAGCAACGCGCCCGGCAGGGCCAGGTCGGTGCCAAGGGCTACGCCGGACAGCGCGCAGATGGCCAAAAATGCGCCGGTTTGCCCCGCGCCCACCTGCGTGGCCCAGGCAAACACGGTGATGGCCAGCAGCATGCCGCACAACCAGCTGGCTGCCAGACCGATGCGTTTGACGAGGGCCAGCCAGGCGGGAATCGACAGCGCCGCCGACAGGAAATAGCTGCCGAGAAACATCGGCTCCATGCTCGCTGGCGCCTGCAGGCGGTCCTGGATGAAAAACAGCACCAGGGTGGCCGGCACGGCGCTGGCAATGCCGTTGAGCATGAAGACGGTCAGTAGCCGGCGAAAGTGGGGGTTCTTGAAGGGCAACCCCAACGCCACTGGTGGGACGTGGACAGCAGACGGCCGACTCGTCGGGCGGACGGCACGCGTCCAGGCCAGCCAGCCCAGTGTCAATGCTACAAAAAATATAGCGGTAGTGGCAGGTAATCCCAGGGCTACAGGCGTAACGGACGCCAAAACCACGCCTATCAGGCCAAGCCCCTCGCGCCACGCCACAATCCGGCTGCGCTGGGTTTCGTTGCCCCCCAGCATGGCACCCCAGGACTGGTGCGCCACGCTCAGCGCGCTGTAAGCGGCGTAGGTCAGCACCAGCATCACGCTGGCCCAAATGACCAGTGACTTCGGCGTACCGGCTACCGCCGCCGGCGGGAAAAACAAAAGTGCAAAGCCAAGCGCCAGCAGCAGCGCAGCCATGGCGCCCAGGGTGAGGATGGCCCTGACCGAGCGGGCAAACAGGCAGTCGGTGAGCCGGCCCAGCAAGGGATCAATCAGCGCGTCGAACAAGCGGGCACCCAGCAGAATGGCACCGAGCGTGGCCAGCGGGACGCCAAACTCGCGTGCATAGTGGTTGGGCAGGATGACGTAAAGCGGCAGCGCCACAAAAGCCAGCGGCAGGCCCAGCAGCCCGTACAGCAGGCCGTTGCGCTTGCTGAAAGCCTGCTGGCTCACGGCGCGCCCGCAAGCAGTGCGCTGCGAAGTTTGGGCTCTGAGGTTTTGGGCGATAGCCAGATGCCGAAGAACAAGCGGGCAAATTCCGGGTCACGGATTTCACCTGTCGGCTTGCCATTGAGCAAAAAAAGCGTACCGCTACCGGGGCGGTTCACGCCGGTGACACGGTCGCCGGCCCGGGTGTTGGGCAGCACGCGCACCATCTCGATGATCCAGGCTTTGGCCTGCTCTTCGCTGATAGTTGCTGAGCGGCGCATCTCGGTGATGGAGCGTTCGGCGACGGCCTTGTTCTCAAAACCGCGCAGGTAGGCGAGTTCCAGTGCAAAGGGTTGTGCGGCCAGGTTGTCGGGGCTAAAGCCCGGCAAGGCCCAGAGGCGCGCGTCATAGACCTGGAAGCCCCAGAAAGTCAACCTGCCCTTGCCGACCAGCCGGTACTGCGGCATCAGCTCTTTGATTTCGGGGCGCTGGTCTTCGGATGCCACTGCCGCGGCGGGGCTGCTGTCAACGCTTTGCGCATAGGCGCTGATGCCAGCGGCGCCTATAAAAGCGGCGCCGGCCAGCAGGCTGGTGACGACGTGGCGTGCGGCGTTCACGGATCGCCCGCTCAGAGCTTGCGCAGCGTGTACTGAACCACGTCGGTATTGGCTTCCATGAAAGCCGCCTCGCAATAGCCGAGGTAAAACTCCCAGATGCGCATAAAACGCCTGTCAAAACCGAGTTGCATCACATGCGACTCCTGTGCCATGAAGCTGTCGCGCCACAGCTGCAGCGTGCGCGCATAGTCCTGACCGAACGAAAATTCATCCACGACTTCAAAGCCTGCGGCTTTGGCCTGTGCGCGGAACTCCCGCGGGCAAGGCAGGCAGCCGCCCGGAAAGATGTACTGCTGGATAAAGTCGGTTGACGTCACGTAACGGTCAAACAGCTCGTCGGCGATCACGATGCTCTGAATGCAGGCGTGACCGCCGGGTTTGAGGAGGCGCGCAACCGTGGCGAAGTATTCCGGCCAGTATTCACGGCCAACGGCTTCAACCATCTCTATCGAGCAGATGGCGTCAAACGGCGCATCTAGCGTGGTCTTGCCGATGTCGCGGTAGTCCTGCAGACGCAAATCAGCCAAGTCAGATACCCCTTCGCGCTGCATGCGCTGCTGGGCCCATTCAAGCTGCTCGGTACTCAGTGTGACGCCGACGATGGAGGCATCAAATTCCTTCGTGGCTTTTTCGGCCAGCGCGCCCCAGCCGCAGCCGATTTCAAGGACGCGATCACCGGGCTGCACACGGGCCATCTGCAGAGCGCGCCGCACCTTGGCGTGCTGGGCTTCTTCCATCGTCGTTTCCGGTGTATCGAAAATCGCCGATGAATAATTCATCGTGCCGTCCAGCCACAAGGTGTAAAACGCGTTGCCGAGGTCGTAGTGCGCGTGGATATTCTTCTGGCTGTTGGCCTTGGTATTGCGGTTCAGCAGGTGCTTGATGCGGTAGGCAAAGCGGCCCAGCCAGGTGCCGTAAATGACATCCTCCACTTCCTTGCGATTAACGATGAAAACGCGCAGTAACTCGGTCAAATGTGGCGTGGTCCAGTCGCCAGCGATAAAGCTTTCAGCAAAACCAATGTCGCCTGATTTGAGGGCTGCGCTGCAGACATTCCAGTTCAGCAGGTGCAGGCTGGCCATCGGGC
>JANYFF010000503.1 GCA_025362825.1 Polaromonas sp.
CGCAGGGCGGCGGCACCAAGGACACCTGGATTCTGGAGGCCGATGTGCCGGTGAATTCGCAATCCCAATCGCAATCCCAGTCGCAGTCGCAGCCGCAGGGTCAATCACAGGGAGGGAATTAACCATGTTGTCACGCACCGCTGACCACCTCTTTTGGATGTCCCGCTACACCGAGCGGGCCGAAAACACCGCCCGCATGCTGGATGTGAACTACCAGACCTCCATGCTGCCGCAATCTGCCGGTGCCGCCATGGTGGGCTGGGAAGGCCTGCTCACCATCAGTGAGCTCAAGCCCGCCTACACCAAAAAATATGGTGAAGCCATTTCACCCCGCAACGTTATGGATTTCATGGTGCGCGACGAAGAGAATTCTTCGAGCATTGTGTCGTGTCTGAAAAACGCCCGCGAGAATGCGCGTGCCGTGCGCGGTACGCTGACGACGGAAGTCTGGGAAACCGAAAACCAGACCTTTCTCGAAGTCATCCGCATGCTGAACAACGGCGATTTCGAGCGCGACCCATCGCAGTTTTTTGAATGGGTGAAGTTTCGCTCGCACCTTTCGCGCGGCGTCACGGCTGGCACCATGCTGCAGGACGAAGCCTTTCACTTCCTGCGCCTGGGCACCTTTCTGGAGCGTGCCGATAACACCGCCCGCCTGGTGGATGTGAAGTTCCATGCGGTGCAAAGCGATTTCCTCGGGCTGGCCACCGCCAAGGACCAGGAGTTTGACTTCTACCACTGGAGCTCGATTTTGCGCAGCGTGTCGGGCTTCGAGATTTACCGCAAGGTATACCGCGACGTTATCAAGCCCGAGCGCGTTGCCGAGCTGCTGATTCTTCGTGCCGACATGCCGCGCTCACTGCTCGGCTGCCTGAACGAGGTCATGAACAACCTGGCTATGGTGACGAGCGATGCATCAAGTGAGACGCAGCGCCGTGCCGGCAAACTGCGCTCGGACCTGCAGTACGCCCGCATCGATGAAATCCTGGCCAATGGCCTGCATGGGTTTTTGACCCAGTTCCTGGACCGGGTCAATGAACTGGGCGCACATCTGAGCCGCGAATTTCTGGTGCCGGCGACCAATTGAGCTCCCACGTTCGCTCACTGCGTGTAGCTCTCTGCCCCCCGAAGGGGCACTGCGCCTGCGGCCCGGCAAAGCCGGTTCCGCGGCCCCTGCTGGCGAAAACCCCGCTTCGTGAAACGCTTTATTGAGACTGTCATAACAGTTACTTGCCTGTAGAGACATGAAACTTCACGTTCGCCACACCACCGACTACCGCTACAGCGAGCCACTGCGTTATGCGCTGCAAACGCTGTGGCTCACGCCACACTCCACGCCCTCGCAAACCGTGAACTTCTGGAGCGTTGGGGCGCCTGAAAAGCTGTACGCCCAGAAGGACGCCTTCGGCAACACCATCCATTCCTATACCTTTGTCGGCAAGGTCAGTGATGACGTTCGCTGGAGCCTGGTCAATGCTGCCGGCGATGTCGAGACCCGGGGTGTTCCCGAGTTCCTGGACGAGGAAAGCCTGCCGCATCCCTACTTCTTCCTGCGGCCCACCCACCTGGCTGCGCCGCACTGGCAGCTTGCTGAATTTGGCCGGCGCTTCATAGCGCAAAGCACCGACGGGAGAGCCGATTTACAGGCAATTTTGGCCCTGAGCCGCGGTGTAGCGGACGTGGTCAGCTATCAAAAAAATAGCACCAGTGTCACCACAACGGCGCTGGATGCCTTCAATGCTGGAGCCGGAGTGTGCCAGGACCAGGCCCATGTGATGGTCGCCATCTGCCGCAGTCTGGGCTACCCGGCACGCTACGTCAGTGGCTATTTTTATGCGGCCAACGAGCCCGACCTGGCCAGCCACGCTTGGTGCGATGTCTGTCTTGACGTTGCCACACGCCGCTGGGTCAGCATAGACGTGACCCACCACTGCCTGATTGACGAGCGCCATATCCGGCTCGCCATGGGCACCGATTACAACGCCTGCCCGCCGGCCAAGGGCGTGCGCCAGGGCGGTGGCCAGGAGTCGATGACCGTGGTCATCACCATCGAGCCCGTAGTCTCGCATTACATCCCTATTCGGCCTTGATGTTTGCCGCCTTGATGATGCGGGCGTTACTGTCCGAGTCGATGGCGATCTGCCGCGCAAAATCAGCCGGGCTGCCCCCCGTCGGAAGGCTGTCGGCCTCCAGCAGGCGCTGGCGTATCTCTGGCATTTGAAGCGCCTTGTTGATGTCGGCGTTCAGTCGGGCAATGATTGCCTGGGGCGTCTTTGCGGGCGCGAAGATACCAAACAGCGAGGTGAGATTGGCCTGGGGAAATCCGAGCTCGGCCAGCGTCGGTACGTCCGGAAGCACATCAAGCCTGGCGGGTGAGCCTACTGCCAGCGCCTTGAATTTTCCGGCCTTGACGTGCTGCAACTGCGTGGCGCCAACGTTGCTTGAAAGGATTTCGAAGTTGCCTCCCAGTGCATCCGTCAGTTGCTGGCCTCCGCCCTTGTACGGTATGTGTGTGATGTTGACGCCGCTGCTGGCCTTGATCTGCTCCAGCACCAGGTGCCCGACGGTCGCCGAGCCCGAGGTGGCCCATCGCAGGCTGCCGGGTCTGGCCTGTGCCATGGCGATCATGTCCCTGAAATCTCTGCCCGTGAAGGCCGGCGTTCCGACCACCAGCACCGGGGTGTACATCACGCTGACCACCGGCGCGATGTCGCGGGCGGCATCGTAGTTGAGCTTGCCCAGGTGCGGCGTCAGTGCCACGGGGCTGATCGCTGAAAAGCCTATCGTGTAGCCATCGGGAGCTGATTTGGCCAGGGCTTCCATGCCGATGGTGCCGCCCGCGCCAGCACGGTTTTCAACCACCACCCGGGTGCCCAGCAACACGGCCAGCTTCTCGCCAATGGCACGTGCCGTCGCATCGCTCACGCCGCCAGGCGGATAAACCACGATGATTCGAAGCAGTTTTACAGGCCAGGCCTGTGCCGTGGCGGGCGGAGCGAATGGCATGGCAAGGCAGGCCAGCATGGCCAGCAACGGGGCAGCACGTCGGCAGGGGGTGGATTTGAGTCTCATGGCTATATTTAGGAGTCTCTGGGCAAAGGGGGGGGGTGTTTGCAGCACAACAAATGGGCAGGGCGGCCTGCCCGGTAATAATCACAGTGGTCCATCCTTCGCGACGGTGCGGCAACCCGCCGGATTTCAAATGATCAGCCTGCGCCAGCCTACTGCCTTACCCGCGCCGCAACCTCCCGCCCCAGCTCAATCACCGCCATCGCGTAGTAGCTGCTCCAGTTGTCGCGGGTGATGACGTAGAAGTTTTCAGTGCCTGCAAGGTATTGCGGTGCATCGGGGCCGTTGAGCAGTTCGACCAGTGCCAGCGGTCCGCTATGGTCAATTGCTGCGCCTTCAAGTACGGCGCCTTTGGCGGTGAAGCTGGCGACGCCAAAGGTCGGCAGGATGTCGGGGGCCATCAGGGCGTCCATGTCGAGGTGGCTTTTATCAAAGCTTACGGGGTAATACGTGGGCATGCCGGGCTGCCAGCCGAAAGCCTTGAAGTAGTTGGCCACTGAGCCGATAACGTCAGCAGGGCTGTTCCATAGATCGATGTTGCCGTCGCCATCAAAATCCACAGCGTATTTGACCCAGCTGGAAGGCATGAACTGGGGCATGCCCATGGCACCGGCATAACTGCCGCGTGCGTCGAAGGGGTCTGCACCGCGGCGGCTTTGCAGGGTCAGGAACTGCTCGATCTCGCCTTTGAAGAATTCGCTGCGCTCCTTTGCGCGCGGATGGCTGGCCGGGAAATCAAAAGCCAGGGTGGTGAGCGCATCCATCACCCGAAAGGTGCCTGTATCGCGTCCGTAAATTGTCTCGACGCCAATGATGCCGACGATGATTTCAGCAGGAACGCCGTATTCTTTTTCGGCGCGGGCCAAGCTGTCCTTGTTCGCCAGCCAGAACCGGGCACCGGCTTCGATGCGCACCGGGTCGATGAAGCGGCTGCGGTACACCCGCCAGTTTTTGACAAAAGCCTTGACCGGTGGCTGCATCAGGCGGGACACCGTGGGTATGTAACGCGCCTTGCCAATCGCGTCTTTCACCCAAGCGGGGTCAAGATCACGCCGGGCCGCCAGGTCTTCTGCAAACTGCATGGCGTCGGCCCGGCCGGCATACTGCGGGCCTGCAACCGGGGCGGTTTTTGCCACAGGCGTCTTTTTGGTATGTTTTGGGGCTGCAGCCCAGGTAATACCTGGGCCATACGCTATTAAAAAAATAGCAAGCGCCAGTCCTGAGAGTTTTGCGCGTGTCTTCGGCCAGTAGGTTGTTTCAGGTGTCATACGGATTAGAGTCTTGAACTGGCAGGTGTTACACGGGCCATGAGAGGCCGTTGAACTGCCGCTTGAGCTGCTTCAACGCCTGAGGGTTGCCGGGACTGGCCGGGTTGTTTGACGTGTTCGCATAGCGCTGCATTTCAAGCTGCATCAGCCAATCGTGCAATGCCGCGGCCTTGCCGCCATATTTACCCTTGATCACCGCTGCAAGCTGGCGTGGCGAACTTGACGGGGTGCTTTCGATGCCTGCCTTTGCAAGTCGCTTTCGCACTTTCACCAGGAGGCGCAGCCAGGGGTCGTGCTGGGCGTGCTCCCACAGCGTCCAGCCGGCGCCTGCCAGGCTGGCGGTCACGATGATGCCGAGCAGAACATAGCTTAAATCGGCCCAGCTTGGGGACTCAAAGCCGATGCCCTTGAGCAGGTCCAGCTGCTTGCCCTGGGTGTAGTTGAGGATCCACTGCGACCATGAGTTGTTGACGGCTTCCCACATGGCACGCACCTGGATCGTGAAGCCGGGGCTGATGCTACCCAGCGCTTGCGCAACCACACCCTGGGGTGCCTTTAACCGCTGAAAAGCGCCTGTGCGTCCGGGGGAAACCGCGGACGTCGGGTCTACCCGGACCCAGCCGAGCCCCTCATGCCAGACCTCGGCCCAGGCATGTGCGTCGCTTTGTCGCACCGTCCAGAAACCATCCACCGGGTTTTGTTCACCGCCCTGGTAGCCGGTGACGATACGGGCTGGGACGTCCAGGGCCCGCATCAAAATCACAAAGCTGCTTGCGATGTGCTCACAAAAACCTTCTTTGCGGTCAAACCAAAATTCATCGGCCGTATTCTTGCCATATACCCCTGGCTCCAACGTGTAGGTGTAGCCACCGGTACGCAAGCGTTCCATCACCACTTTCACCAGCTCAGCGCTTCCAGCCGTCGCATAGCGGGGGTCGCGGCGGATCTGGCTGGCCAGTTCCAGGGTACGGGGGTTAAAACCGGGCGGTAACTCCACAAACTCACGCAGCCCGAGCACCGCCTGCGGCGGGCCATGCCTGAAATCAGGGTAGCTTTGCACCTTGTAGCGTGCCAGCTCGGTGATGGGACGGTTCACCATCCATTGCAGGTCAGGCTGCATGGCACTCTGGTAGCTCGCAAGCGCGGGTTTTTGCGCAGCAGCTTCCATGACAAACAGCCAGGGTCGGTTGGTGGGCTCCAGCGTGACCTCGTAAGCGATGGGCGCGCCGGTAACGACAAGGCTGGCGGTCAGGCTGTAGCGCGACGGAAAACTGAAGCTCTGCGGTCGCCATTCGATCCCGTCAAAGGAAGCCAGCACGGGGCCACGAAAGTACAGGTCCTGCTGCTGTGGCGGACGACCTTCAAACCGGATACGCATGGCTACGCTGTCATCAAGCGCCAGGCTAGCAATCGTACCCACCTGCATGTTTTGGCTGAGGCCGCTACGGCCCGTGATGGCGTCGCTGGGCAAACCCCACAGCGGCGCCAGACGAGGGAACAGCAAAAACAGCACAACCATGATGGGTGCGCCCAGCGCTGCCATCCAGCCGGCGGTTTTGGCGGCTTCCATCAGCGGCGGTTTGCCGACTGGCATGTGGGCGTTGACCAGCACCGTCAGCAGGCCCAGCAGGCCCAGCATCATGCTGAAGGCGGTCAGCAGTGACTGCGAGTAAAAGAAGTTGCTTAGCATGCAGAAAAAGCCGAGGAAGAACACCACAAACGCGTCGCGTCGCGCGCGCAGCTCAAGGGTCTTTAGGGTCAGTAATACCACCAGCATGGTGACGCCAGCGTCCCGGCCCATTAGCGTGCGATGCGTAAAAAGTGTCGCTGCGATGGTTAGCGCCAACAGGGTCAGCAGCCACCAGCGGCCGGGCAGGGACTGGTTGGTCAGCGCCAGCCAGCCCCGCCACACCAGCACGCCAGCGGCCAGTGCGCTGCACCACAGCGGAAGATGCTCCACCTGAGGCAGTAGCACCCAGGCGATGACCAGCAGCAGGAACAGTGTGTCGCGGCTGTCGCGGGGGAGGTTGGCAATGAAGGTTGCAGCTCTAGTCAGCATGGGTTTGCCCGCCCGGGTGTGTTTGCTGAGATGACGTTTTTCGCCTGTGGGGGCAGGCCGGGTCTCGCCCCGGCGGGCGACTCACTTTCTCTTGCTTCGCCAAGAGAAAGTAAGCAAAGAGAAGGCGACCCGCAGTCTGGGTCCTTTCGCTGCGCTACAGGCAACCTGCGCTGCTCGACTCCGGCGGCAGTCCAAACAACTCGCCTTCGGCTCAAACAAGTTTGGCCTGACCTTCCGCCTCCGTCTGCGCTGCTCGGCCCAGCCAGGACGGGCTTTGAAAAAAGCGGAATCGGAGTCGGATTCGGGGAGCATGCAAGCGCAACGCGCCTGCATGTGACTTCGTATTTGTCTTTGAATCCCCAACCCTTGGAGAGGAG
>JANYFF010000523.1 GCA_025362825.1 Polaromonas sp.
TTCCTGGCAGTCGGCGAGCTTACCGGGCAAGCCCATGCCATCGAGAACCCCTTTTCTGCGGGTCATATCCCGAGCTTTTCGGGCGGCTTCACGAGCGCGCGCAGCTTCGATAATCTTGCCGACAATGATCTTTGCGTCGGCCGGGCGCTCCTGCAGGTAGTCATGCAGGAGCTTGCTGACGATATCTTCAACCGGGCCGCGCACTTCGCTCGACACCAGCTTGTCTTTGGTCTGGCTTGAAAATTTTGGTTCGGGCACCTTGACCGACAACACGCAGCAAAGGCCTTCGCGCATGTCGTCGCCGGTGACTTCAACTTTCGCCTTTTTGGCGATTTCGCTGTCGTCAATGTATTTGTTGATGACACGCGTCATAGCTGCGCGCAGACCTGTCAAATGGGTGCCGCCGTCACGCTGCGGAATATTGTTGGTAAAGCAAAGCACCTGCTCGCTGTAGCCGCTGTTCCATTGCATGGCGACTTCTACGCCGATGTTGGTGCCCTGATCGCTCTGGCGGTCGCCCATTGCAGCAAACACATTGGGGTTGAGAACCGTCTTACCCTTGTTGATGAAGTCGACAAACCCTTTGACGCCCCCAGCGCCGGCAAAGTCGTCTTCCTTGCCGGTCCGTTCGTCCTTCAAGCGGATCTTCACGCCATTGTTCAGAAAGCTCAACTCTCGCAGACGCTTGCTCAAAATCTCGTAATGAAAATCCGAGTTGGTCTGGAAAATTTCAAGGTCAGGTAGAAAGTGGACTTCAGTACCGCGCTTGTCTGTGTCGCCCAGCACCTTCATGGGTGAAACTTCAATCGGGCCGTTGGCTGTGTTGACGGTTTCAACAATGCGGTTTTGCACAAAGCCGCGTGAGAACTCCATGACATGCACCTTGCCGTCACGGCGAATCGTCAGGCGCAACATTTTGCTGAGTGCATTGACACAGCTCACACCCACACCGTGCAGGCCACCCGAAACCTTGTAGCTGTTCTGATTGAACTTGCCGCCGGCATGCAGCTCGGTCAGGGCGATTTCAGCTGCCGAACGCTTGGGCTCGTGCTTGTCGTCCATCTTCACGCCGGTCGGAATACCTCGGCCGTTATCTGTGACGCTGATGGAATTGTCAGAATGGATGGTGACAACGATGTCGTCGCAATGGCCGGCCAGTGACTCATCGATTGAGTTGTCAACGACTTCAAATACCAGATGATGCAGGCCAGTGCCGTCAGACGTGTCGCCAATGTACATGCCAGGACGTTTTCGCACGGCTTCCAGGCCTTCAAGAATCTGGATCGAGCCTTCACCATAGGCTTCAGACGCACCGGCCTGGTTGGTGTCGATCTTGGGCTGGTAGTTGGAGCTGGCTTCGCCTGCATCGCCATTGTTGACGTTCACCAATGCGTCGTTGTTGGGGCTGCCATCGTCATTTAGAGCTTTGTTTTCTTCAGTCATACCGGCTTCTTTTTCCAATCTACTTCCGGCAATGCCGAAAATCTTCAATCTCTTGAATGACCAAACCCGCTTTATGTAGCGGGTTCGGGGTTTTCTTTTTATCTATCTTCGCAGTCGCCTTAATCAAATTCGCATGGGCATCACGACATATTTAAACGCCGCATCATCGGGAATAGTCAGCAGCGCGGAGCTGTTGGAATCGGCCAGTTCCATCTTCACCATGTCCTGGTCCATGTTGGCCAGTGCGTCGATGAGATAGGTCACGTTAAAACCGATTTCGATGGCATCACCTGCGTAATCGATATCAAGTTCGTCAACAGCTTCTTCCTGCTCAGCATTATTGGACGCCACGCGCAAGGTGCCCGGCTCGATGTTCAGGCGCACGCCCTTGAACTTCTCGCTGGTCAAGATCGCGGTGCGCTGCAGGCTGGCCAGCAAAGGTACGCGGCCAAGCGTGATGATATTTTTGTGGTTCTTGGGGATGACACGGTTGTAGTCGGGAAACTTGCCTTCAACCAGCTTGGTGACGAACTCCATGCCTTCAAAACTGAACTTGGCCTGGTTGCCGGCGAATTGCATTTCAATAGCGCCTTCCTTGTTGCTGAGCAGGCGTTGCATTTCGAGCACCGTCTTGCGCGGCAGGATGACTTCCTGCTTGGGTACTTCAACATCGAGCATGGCCGACGAGAAAGCCAGGCGGTGACCATCGGTAGCGACCAGGCTGAGCTGCTTGCCTTCGGCAACAAACAGGATGCCGTTGAGGTAGTAGCGGATGTCATGCACCGCCATGGCGAACGACACCTGGTTCAGAAGCTCTTTGAGCGTCTTTTGCGGTACCGAGAAGGCCGGGCCAAAGTTGGCCGCTTCCTGGACCAGCGGGAAGTCTTCAGCAGGTAGTGTTTGCAGTGTAAAGCGGCTTTTTCCACCTTTCAAAATCAGCTTACTCTGTACTGATTCCAACGAAACGGTCTGGTCGCCTGGCATGGAACGCAAAATATCAATCAGCTTGCGGGCACCGACAGTAGTGGTGAAATTGCCGGTATCGCCATCAAGCTCAGCAGTCGTACGAATTTGAATC
>JANYFF010000445.1 GCA_025362825.1 Polaromonas sp.
CTGGGCTTTGGTTTAAATGGTTTCCTGCTTTGGCGAAGCGGGATCGGATGGATGGGTGAGGTTGGGCTGAGTTGCGCGCCGTGCATGTGTCACATGCAGATTTTTGGAGGACCGACAGGCTCCCGCGGCTTGCTCAATGAATGATGTCAAACCACAATAGGGGACGAGAATCGCGGCAAAGCGGTACGAGCCTTTTTTCGATTGCCGGGCTTTTCGCTATTTTTTAAGGGAGCAAGCTATGCAGATGACAGGGGCCTTGACGGCAGTTTTTGTGAGTAACGCCGCCAACTTATGTTGCAGTATCTTGCGGTACACATTACGGTAGGCGACTCACGATGCCCGCGCTCCCACGTAAACCCTTTGCGCTTCGCGCCCACGACGCCGAAGGCGTGTGGGCGTCAAACGACATCAGATACCGCGCCTATGCCCATGAACTCTTGGGGCAACTGGAGGATCTGTGCAGCCAAGTCCTCAATCAATGGCCCGCTGATGCCGGTCTATCAATCACAAACGAGCGCCAGCATGCCGACTTATGGAGGCTTGCTCGGCTTCGCGATCGCACATCTGATACTGCTCGTATATATGCATTCATGGCCGTTGAAGGATTTCTCAATTTTTACGGTGTCGTTCGCTTCGGTCAGCAAGCCTTTGACGACCACTTTGAAAGACTTGGCCTCGTGCCAAAGCTTCGCTCGCTTCTCTTGGTTGGAGAAAATCTTGACGTTCCGCGAAACGACCGGCTGGTTTTGCTCCTTGAGGCCGTTGCCCAGGGCCGGAACGCGCTAGTTCACCCCAAGACGCGTGAAATGAGCAAAGATCCGACTGCGAGCGAGAGACCATCCGTCCAAGTTCCCGAGGTCGCCCGTGAGGCATTAGCAAATATGGAAGCCTTCTTTGAACAGTTTGCACAGGCAGTTCCACCAATGGGCGGCCACCTTGCACGCAAGACGTCGCCTAAGCCTTCCTTCACGGCGGACCCGCCTACGCGATCCGCTGAAGTTTGGCGTTAGCGCGCATGGTCACTCTACCAATTCGATCATTAAGCACCTGCTTACTGGTGCTCATATGCCGCCTTTGTCTTGCATAGTCCCCTGAGTGCGATCCTTTGCAACTTTCGCATGTGGGTGAGTCCGACTGTTTGCTAAAGGACTATCGCGGAATTGATCACCTGCCGCGCCAGAAGCTGCAACAGTAGATAAAAATAGTGGAGCCTGCCGATATGTCTGGCAATCGAGCGGACGTCGCTCGCCAAGCTGGGCACCGCCTTTCAACTCAAGCTTTGGGCCTCGAAAGCACACCTTTTCACTAACCCCGAATGCCCATCGCCAAAAGCCAGGTAAGACACCGCCTCAAATAACCCCAGCCGCCCCAAGCCCCACAAGCTCAGCCGCCCCAAGCCCCAACCCCCCATAAACCTCGGCATTGTCCTGCCCCGTATCCGGCCCCACACACGGCACACCCGCAGTGCGCCCGGTAAACCTTGGCACAGCCGCTGGTGCCGGGATGGCACCTAACACCGGGTCCATCAGATATATCGTCGCGCCGCGTGCCTTGAAGTGCGGATCGGCCTGCGTATCGGCGATTGAATAGACCTTGCTGAAAGGCACATCTTCCTTTTCCAGCCGCGCGCGCAACTCTGCGAAGGTCAGGCTGCCGCACCAGCCAGCCACGATGTCATCGATGGCGACGAGGTTCTCGGTGCGGCGCACGTTGGTTGCGAACTTCGCGTCTTTCTCCAACCCTTCCCGGCCCATGGCGCGGCACAGCCTTGCAAAGATCGGGTCTGACGAGCCGACCAGCGTGATCCACACGCCGTCCTGCGTTCTGTAAACATTTGACGGAGCGGTGTAGCCGGCGCGTGACCCGGTGCGGCTGCGGGCTGCGCCTGTGAATTTGTATTCAGCTGCCAGCGGGTCGAGCAGCCGCATCATGGCCTCGGTGGCTGACAGGTCTATCTCGACGCCTCTTTGTTCGGCCTTTGGTTTTGCATTGCGCTCGGCCAGCGCAGTGGCGATGGAAAACGCTCCGAACAATCCGGCGATGGCATCGCCGAGTGGAAAGTTCATGTGCTGCGGTGGGCCGTCGGCTTCACCGGTCAGGTGTGTGAAGCCGCTCATGGCTTCAAAAATGCGTGCAAAGCCGGGCCGCCTTGCATACGGGCCGGTCTGGCCAAAGCCGGTGATGCGCAGCACGATCAGGCCGGGGTTGTGGGCGTGCAGGGTTTTCAGGTCCAGGCCCCACTGGTCGAGGGTGCCAGTGCGAAAATTTTCGACCAGCACATCAAAGGTCGCAATCAGCTTGAGAAAAATCGCGCGGCCCTCAGGCTTGCGCACGTCCAGCGAGATGCCTTTTTTGCCGCGGTTGGCCGTCTTCCAGAACAGTGCGTGTTCGCCGTGCACAGGCGCCAGGCCGCGCAGCGCATCGTTGCCCTGCGGCAGTTCCAGCTTGACGACCTCTGCACCCATGTCGCCACACAGCGTTGCCGAAAACGGCGCGGCCAGCACGGTGGCCATGTCCAGTATGCGAACGCCCTTGAGCGGGTAAGCAGTCGGCTCCATCAGTTGGTCTTCAAGTCGAGGGTTTTGAGCACTGGGTCCCAGGCCTTTTTGTCGGCCAGCACGCGTTCCGTGAATGCCGCGGGCGCCGAGCTCAAAGGGGACGCGCCGAGCTTGGCCAGTTTCTCTTTCAGTGCCGGCAAGGCCAGGGCTTTAGCAAGTGCATGGTTGAGCGTGTTGAGCACTTCCTTTGACGTCGATTTGGGCGCGACCAGGCCCATCCACAGGCCGGCGTCCAGACCTGAGATGCCCAGCTCTGCAAATGTCGGCACGTCAGGCACCGCTGCTGATCTGCTCTTGCCGGTCTGCGCCAGGATGCGGATCTTGCCGCTCGTCATGAAGGGCAGGGTGCCGCCCAGGTTGTTGCACATCACCGGAATGTGGCCGGCCATCAGGTCCTGCACGGCCGGGGCATTGCCCTTGTACGGCACGTGGACCAGCTTGATGTCTGACTTGTGGTTGACCATCTCGCACACCAGGTGTGAAGGGGTCGCCACGCCGGCAGAACCAAACGACATCGAACCCGGCTTGGCCTTGTCCGCCTTCACCAGATCGGCCAGCGTCTTGTAGGGGCCGGCTGCATTGACGGCAATCACATTGGGCAAGTCGGCGACCAGGCCAACGGGCGCAAAGTCGTCGATGGGGTTCCAGTTCAGGTTTTTGTGGATGTAGGGCAAAAACACATTGGTCAGCCCCGCCATCAGGATGGTGTAGCCATCTGCAGGTGCCTTGGCTACAAGTTCGGAGCCGATCAGGCTGCCGGCGCCGGCACGGTTGTCCACGATGATGGTCTGGCCGAGCAGGGTACTCATCTCGGCGGCGACGGCGCGCGCTACCAGGTCGGTGCTGCCGGCGGCAGGGAAGGGCACGATCAGCTTGATCGGCTGGTCTGGGTAGGCGGCCAACGCCCAGTTGGTGCACAGGCAGGAACACAAGCCGAGAGCGAGCGCAGCAGCGCTGCGGCGGAAGATGACGGGAAGTTTCATGGTGTCTCCGTAAAGGTTATGCGGTGGATGATGATGCAGAAAGCTTGAGGAAGCGGCGGCCCAGTGTGGAGCGGTGCAGTTCAGACGCGCCGTCGTAGATGCGAAAGGACCGCAGCTCGCGCAGGATCAGCGACACCGGCGCGTCTTCTGACATACCCAGTGCGCCCATCATCTGCGCTGCCCGGTCGGCCACGCGGTTAAGCGCTTCCGACACAAAGACCTTGGTCATGGCTGTCTGGGTCTTGACGGACAGGCCGGCATCCATGCGTTTGGCGCAATCCAGCGTCATGAGACGGCTGGCATGCAGGTCGATATGGCAATCCGCCACCATGGCCTGCACCAGCTGCAGCTCGGCCAGCCGCTGGCCGAAGGAGTGGCGTTGATTGACATAGGCCTGTGCCAGTTCAAGCGCGCGCGCGGCACGGCCCATCAGGCGCATGCAGTGCGACAGACGTGCCGGCTCCAGCCGCTGTTGCGCATAGTCCAGGCCCTTGCCGACTTCACCCAGCACGGCATCGCCCGAGACAAAGCAGTCCTTGAGTTCAATCTCGCCATGCCCGCCGATGGCGTAGGGGTCCATGGCACGGATGGCGCGCACGACATTGAAACCGAGGTTGTCGACATCGACGATGAACTGTGTGGGGCCTTCGGCTGTCTGGACCAATACGATGGAAAAGCGCGCGCCTATGGCACCGGTGATGAACCACTTGTGGCCGTTGATGACCCAGCCGTCGCCTGATCGCACGGCGGTGGTCTTCAGCATCGACGGGTCAGAACCTGCGCCTGGGTGTGGCTCGGTCATGGCAAAGCAGGAGCGGATATCGCCGTTTGCCAGCGGCCACAAATAAACCTGCTTTTGCGCCTCTGTACCGCTGCGCAGCAGGCTGATCATGTTGGGCTGGTCGGGTGCTGCGCAGTTCATGGCACCGGGGGCGAGGTAGCTGCGGCCGGCTTCTTCAAGCAGGGCCGCGCGCTCGATCCACGACAGGCCCAAGCCACCATACTGCTCGGGCATTTGCGGCAGATACAGGCCTGCGGCTCTGGCGATGGGGCGCAGCTCGGCGAGCGTACGGTCCAGTGCCACCGGGTCGTGGATGTGGGCCACATCCTCGCGGGGGATGGCCTCGGTCTCGACGAAATGGCGAACCACTTCGCACAGTTCTGCGGCGCGTTCTGATGGTGCTGTCATACCGTTGCCTTGCCTCGTTCGCGGAGCACCAGTTTGGCGATGTTGAGTTGGTGGATCTGGCTGGTGCCTTCATACAAACGAAACAGCCGCACGTCGCGGTAATAGCGCTCGATGGGGCTGAAGTCGGCGATGTAGCCCGAGCCGCCAAACATCTGCACACAGCGGTCGGCCACGCGCCCGCACATCTCGGACGCAAAATATTTGCACATGGATGCCGTCAGCGATACGTCCTCGCCGCGGTCGCGTGCGCGGGCAGTCTCTACGATCATGGATCTGGCGGCAAAGATTTCAGTCTGGCTGTCGGCCACCATGGCCTGCATGAGCTGAAAATTCCCAACCGCCTGGCCAAACTGCTCGCGTTGTTGTGTGTGGTCTATCGCCAGGTCAAGCATGCGGATGGCCGGGCCGGTGCACAGCGCCGCAAGGTGCAGGCGTTGCTTGTTCAAAACCTTCATCACGGTCTGGAAGCCCACGCCTTCGCGCCCGCCGATCACGTTCGCAGCAGGCACGCGGCAGTCTTCAAAATAAACGTCCGACACCGGCGAGCCCGCCTGGCCCATCTTGCGGTAGGGCGTGCCGGTACGCAGGCCAGACGTGCCGCGCTCGACGATGAAGGCCGTCAGGCCGGTGCTGCCGCGCGTCCCGTCTTCGGTGCGCGCCAGCACGGTGAAAACATCGGCCAGCGGCGCATTGGTGATAAAGCGCTTCATGCCAGTGAGGATGTACACATCGCCCTCTTTGCGCGCTGTGGTCTGGATGTTGGTGGCCTCTGACCCAGCTTCGGGTTCGGTCAGTGCCAGGCAGCCCGTCAACTCGCCTGTGGCCATGCGCGGCAACCAGCGCTGCTTTTGCTCGTCGGTGCCGTCAGCCACCAGCGCCTCGGACCCTATGCCGGTGTTGGTGCCGACGCGGGCACGCAGGGCGACGGAGGCCTGCGACAACTCGAGCGCGCACAGCACCAGCTCTTCGGTGGTCAGGCCCAGCCCGCCATAGGCCTCGGGAATGCTCCAGCCGAAGTAGCCCTTGCGCCGCAGTTGCTGCACCATGGACTCGGGCACTTCACCCAGGCGTTCCACTTCGTCTTCCATTGGATGCCACTGGTCCCGCACAAAGCTGCGGATGTCTGCCATGAGTGCATCGAGTTGTGTGTTGTTTATGATCATGGTCGCAATGTAGGCGACAAGCCGGAAATGTGTGAACATGCGTTCCATATATTGGAATCAAGATGTGCAATCCCGCGCCAACACAACAGAATGCAGCATGCGAACGCCAAGACCCATTCACCAGATCAAAGACCAGCAGGACCTGCGCAAGGTGCGCGACGAAGACCATGATTTCTCGGGCACGCTGGCCAAGGGGCTGATGATCCTGCGCTGCTTTGTGACGGACCCACGCGCCCATGCGAACAGCGAATTTGCCGAGCGGCTGGGCCTGCCAAGGTCAACCGTGTCACGCCTGTGCCGTACGTTGCAGGCGCTGGGTTTTTTGGACCACGATGATCGGCTGGACCGTTACTTCATTGGCCCTGCGGCCGTAACGCTGGGCTACCCCTACGTCATCAACACCCCGTTGCTGGCCCAGTTGAGACCGGCGATGCAGGCGCTGGCCACGCGTTTTGAAGGCGCGGTATCGGTTGGCGTGACGATGGACCTGGATGTGGTCTACGTCGAGTCGGCAGCGCACGAGCAGGGCACCCTGAAGCGGCCCGGTGTGGGTGCGGTGCGCGGTATTGTTGAAACCGCCATGGGCCGCGCCTGGCTGGCCCAGCTCAGTGGTGAAGACAGAACCCGATTCTTGACACGCGCACGGCTGGAACGGCCCGACGAATATGTGCGCTGCTCGGAAGGCATGCGCGAAAGCGTTGGCAGCTATGGCAAGCGTGGCTTTGCAATTAATCTGGGCGACGCTGGGCTGGGCGTGCATGCGGTTGGGGTGGCTTCGCGAATCCGCTATGGGTCGCGAAGCATCCTGTTCAACTGCGCTGTGCCCGGCTACCGCGGCCGACCCAACGACCTGCTCAAGAGCATCGGCCCCAGTCTGGTGGAACTGGTCAACATGGCCGACCGGCAGGTGGGCCTGCGTTAGGGGCGGCTCAGGGCGTTTGCCTGGCCCGTATACGGTTGACTTCAAGCGGTGACACGGCGCTGGCCTGGTTGCCCCAGCTGCCGCGAATGTGCGTGAGCACCGCCGCTACGTCGCTGTCGTCCAGCACCAGCACAAAAGGCGGCATGCCGAAGGGACGCGGGTTGCCTGCAGTGGCCGGCGCATAGCCGCCGTTCAGCACGATCTGCACAAGGTTGACGGTTTGAGGCATCAGCACGGCGCGGTTTCCTGCCAGTGCCGGGTAGGCATTGAATGCGCCGGTGCGCTGGCCTTTGCCGTCGTCGCCATGGCACTTGGCACACTGCTCGTCATACAGTTTGGCGCCGCGGGCCAGCAGCGGGGCCGGTGCCTTTGCGGCACTGTCTGAAGGCGCCATCGCCATCACGGCGATCTCTTGTGAAGCGGCGCTTCCAGCTGCGGCTGCTGGTGCGGGCAGCTCTTTTAGAAACTGCGCCATGGCGTTCAGGTCTTCATTGCTCAGATGTTGCGTGCTGCCCTGCACCACCTCGGTCATGGGGCCATTGACAGACGCGCGTGACGAGACGCCGTTTTTCAGCAGGTTGACGATGTCCTGGCGGTCCCAGTCGGCAACTCCGGCCTCGTGCGGTGACGCCAGTGACGGCGCGTACCAGTTCTGCACCGGTATCAGGCCGCCAGCCAGGTCTGCACCCTGGCTGGCGCCCATCACATTGCGTGCGGTGTGGCAGGCGCTGCAGTGGCCCAGGCCGCCGACCAGGTAGGCGCCGCGGTTCCACTCGGCGGTGCGCCGGCTGTCGGCCTGGTACACGCCGGGGCTGAAGTAAAGCGCGCGCCACACGGCCAGCGCAGCCTGTGTGTTGTAGGGAAAGCGCAGGGTGTTGGGCTGGTTAGGTTGTGAGACGGGCTTGATGCTTTTCAGGTAGGCCAACATCGCGTCAGAGTCTTCGCGGGTGACCAGCGTGAAGTTGTTATACGGAAAAGCCGGGTAAAGCAAGCGGCCATCTTTTGAGCGGCCGTTGTGCATGGCGCGCCAGAAGTGCGCAGGCGACCAGTTGCCGATGCCGTTGGCCGCATCAGGTGTCAGGTTCGAGGTGTAGATGGTGCCGAAAGGGGTCTCAATGCCGCGACCGCCTGCGTATGGCTCACCACCGCGTGCGGTATGGCAACTCATGCAGTTGCCGGCGCGCGCCAGGTAGGCACCGCGTTGCACCAGCGCGCTGTCTGACTGCAGCGTTTGTGCGATCGCTTGCGCCCCACCTACATCCGGCTCGTCCCGGGTATTTAAAAACCACAGCAATGCAGCGGCGATCACAAGCAGCAGGGCAGCGCCTGCCAGCGCCTGGGTTATGCGCTTCATGGCTGGCTCCTCAAAGGCGCGCTGCCGCATTCGATGGCGCTGCTGCCGGCTGCAAGTGGTGGCAGCGCGGTCGTGGGTTTGGTGCTGGCCGGCAGTGGTTGTGCAGACAGCCAGGTGCTGACGGCGTTGATGTCTTCGTCCCGCAGGCTGGCCACGACGTCCTTCATGCAGTCTGGCGCATGGGCGCGGCGCTGGCCGGTTCTCCAGGCGCCCAGTTGCGCATTGAGGTAGTCACGCGGCAGGCCGAGCAGGCCGGGTATGTTGGGCGCCACGCCGGTCATGGCCTGACCGTGGCATTGCACGCAGGCAGGCGCCTTGCGCGCTGCGTCGCCCTGCATCACAAGCTGGCGGCCACGCACCAGCACCTCGGCGCTTGCCGGATTAGGTGCGGGCGCGGCGTAGGGGACTTCAAGCTGCGAAAAATACTGCGCAATCTCCAGCAGATAGGCGTCTGTCAGCGGGTCTACCAGCTGCGTCATCAGCGCGTAGTGGCGCCGCCCGTCCCGAAAGTTGATGAGCTGGTTGTACAGGTAGCCTGCCGGCTTGCCGGCCAGGCGCGGGTAGTAGCCGTCCGGCGCAGCGCGGCCCTGCGGGCCGTGGCAGGCAGTGCAGGCCATGGTGCGCTGGGCAATGGTGTCTTCGAAAGGTGCCGCAAGGACGGCGGGGCTTGTAGCGAACCCGGCGAATGCAGTTATGGCAAAGGTGCTTGCAGCGAAGAGGCGCCGCTTCATGAAAGAAATCATCGACATCCCGTCATCATGCCCCAGACACGATACAGGACCGGCGTCCAATGGCTTTTAAAGGCGTCGGCTGAAATCGCGCTGGAAACTGCAGCCAGACCATGGAAATGAGGATCTATGGAGCAATATGATGCGCTAGCCGTCGTTAAATCGACATATGTTGCTATTGAATAAATAGCAATTCAGTCGTGGCTTGCTGAGCCTGGCCAGTCAGCCACCTGCCGGCAAACCCAGTCGGCATCATCGTGCGGCAGGTCGTGCCCGGCCCAGGGGTGCTGTTGGTGGTCTGCCTGCCAGGCGGTGGCAAGTCGCGCAGAGCACACAGGATTGACCAGGTGATCGTTTGCAGAAGACAGTACCAGCGTTGCGCAGCCCGGTGGCGCTGCTGCACATGAAAACCTTGCCGCGGCCCACAGCTGGCGGGCCGCATTGCCGGCACTCACAGGCGCGCCTTCGCGGATTTGCAGCCACGTGGCCAGGTCTTTATGACGCGAAAGTGATTCGTTGCAGGTGAGCCAATGTATGGCCTGCTCGACACGCTCAGCGTTTTGCCAGCGCATGGCTAGCCGCGCCAGACTCAGCCAGCTGGCAGGGCGTAGCCGCTGGGTCAAACTGCCAAATGGGCGCATGCTGGTGTTGATGAGTACCAGCGCTGCAATATCGTCGGGATGTTGCTGCGCCCAGTCCACCGCGACCATGCCGCCCAGTGACATGGCCAGCAACCGGTAGGGCGGCTGCAGCCCCTGAATTTGCAATTGCCCGCGTGCAAACTCCACCATGCTGTGCACCGAGGTTGGCGAGATGCGGGACATAAACGCGCCATTGCCAGGCAGGTCCAGTGCGACCACATTTTCACCGTCGATGTGCGTGGCAAACCGAGGCACAAAGTCGCCCCAGTGGCGCGCCTCGCGCGTCAGCCCCCGCAGAAGAATCCAGGTCATAGCACCCGCCCAGGACGCCACCAGGCGGTAGCCAGCTGGTGCAGTTGCGCGCGCCGTTCTTCGGGCGGCAACCAGCCCGGCGCAGCAAAAGCAGCGCGGGTCAAAAAATCCAGCAGATCGGCATGGCGGCGCAGCACGCGTTTGATGCGGTGCGCCTTGATGGGGTTAAATATGCCGTGGCGTGAAAACAGCTGCCGCGGATTTTTGCGTATCCACAGCCAAGAGCCCAGCTCCAGCGTCATCGGCAAAAAGACATTACCTGCAGGTGTATGGTCGTACGCGTCGTCCCACAGGTCGCCATGCAGCAGGTACTGGTTGCTCTGCGGCTCAAAGCTGTAGGCATGGTGCGGCATCGATTGCTCCAGCATGGTTTTGAGCGCAAACATCTCGGGCAGGTGTGCCATTAGTCGCCGCGTCTTCGCATACGGAAACCAGATGCTGTCCTCAAAACCATAGCCCGAGTGGCAGTCCAGCGCCAGGCTGAAAGGGCGGCTGGCCAGCTGCTCGCGCACCACTTTCAACAGTGCCGAGCTTTCAGCCTCCATCGCTGCGCCCGGCCGGCCGCAATACCAGGGCAGCAGCGGGCTCAAGGTCTGCCCGCCAGCCAGAAAAGGCACCCGGCTCTCAGCGCGCTGCGGTGCGTTGCGCATCAGGTCAACGCCATTGGGATTGGCGCGCTTGTGTGCCCACATGCCACCAGGGTTGACGATGGGCATGAAGACCAGCCGGATCTTCTGCAACTGCTGCTGCAGCAACTCGTCCCATTCAAGGCGAAACAGCAGCGCCCGCATGTAGTGCAGGATGACCTGTGTGCCAATGCGCTCCAGCCCGTGAATGCCGCCAAAAAATCCAACGGCGGATGCGCTTGGGTCTGTTGAACCAATGCTTGCTGTCAGCACCGGAAACACCGGGTAGGGCGTACGCCGGGTATGCACATCGCACACCGATTGAATCTCAAAGTGCCCGGCACCGGCGCGCAAGATGGTCTTGAGTTCTTCAAGTTCCGCGAAGGTCGCCGTGGTGTCTTGCGTGCCGACAAGACTGAATGAATCGGTGAGGACGGAGGCGGATGAAGCGGAGTGCAGAGGGGCCATCCCCCATCCTTGCACGGCCATATGACAACTTGATGTGCAGGGGCTGACAACCGGTTCCCCTTCAGTTTTTTCCTACAGCATTTATCTGCCGCGGCTTGCTCCTGTTTGGTGAGGTCGACTTGAACATCATGCGTTCATACAACCTCACCACAAAGGATTCGCCATGGCAACCACGACCAGAACCACGACTAAAACCAGGGCTACTGCAGCACTCCAAAAACGCACGCCTGCGAAAAAATCCGCAGCGCCGCGCCAACAGGATGCCATCGCCCTCCTGCGCGCCGACCACAAAAAAGTCACCGAGCTGTTTGCGCAGTACGAAAAAACCCCTTCTATGTCTAAAAAAGTTTCGCTTATCACCGACATTTGCACCGAGCTGAGCGTGCATGCGCAGCTTGAGGAAGAAATTTTTTACCCTGCCGTCAAGGCTGCCCTGAAAGACAAAGAGCTGGTGCCTGAGGCAACGGTTGAGCACGCCACGCTGAAGGACCTGATTGCCCAGGTCGAAGGCATCACGCCAGACGGTGAGATGTTTGACGCGAAGATCAAGGTGATGTCCGAGTACGTCAAGCACCATGTGAAGGAAGAGCAAAACGAAATGTTCCCCAAGGCCAAGGCGACAAGACTGGACATGCAGGCGCTAGGTGCTGATATTCTGGCCCGAAAGGAAGTCTTGCTGGCCGAGCGCGGCTGAACACTGGCCTGAATGGTCTTGAAATTTGGCCATTGAAGGCACCGGCAATTAGCGCAGCGTACCGGTGTCTGCAATTGCCGGATAGCGCAAGCGCAGCACCGAAAATGACACGAGGCGCAGGAAATCAGGTCGCCACATCGATTGCAAGAGAGACAGAGACATCATCGCCGACGCCTTAAAACGGCGACTGAATCACCACATCCGAGG
>JANYFF010000614.1 GCA_025362825.1 Polaromonas sp.
CCCCGAGGGGGGCGCTGCGCCTGCGGCCCGGCAAAGCCGGTCTCGCGGCCCCTGCTGGTTTGATTCTGCTCGCTTCGCGTCGCGGCTCACTTTCCTGGTTGGAGAGCCAGTTTGACTTTTTCCGTCCACGGTCTCGCTGTCTCTCGCGGTATCGCGATTGGGCGTGCCGTGCTGGTGGCTTCAAGCCGTGCCGATGTGGCGCATTATTTTGTCGAGGCATCAAAAATAGAGGAAGAAATCACCCGGGCACGGGTGGCTCGGAATGCTGTTTTTGAAGAAATCACACGGGTGCAGCAGGACTTGCCCAAAGACGCGCCGCATGAACTCGCTGCCCTGCTTGATGTGCATTTGATGCTGCTGCAGGACGAGCAGCTCATCTTGGGTGTAAAGCACTGGATCGTCGAGCGGCATTACAACGCCGAATGGGCGCTGACCACCCAATACGAAATCATTGCCCGCCAGTTTGACGACATGGAAGACGAGTACCTGCGCGAACGCAAGGCCGACCTTGAGCAGGTGGTCGAGCGCATCCTGCGTTCCATGAAAGGCGCAGCTTCGCCTGTCCAGTCTGCCGCCCAGGCCGTCAAGCCGGGCACGCACCGCAAGCAGTCCCAGCAGGACCTGCTGCTGGACGACACCATGGACGTGCCACTGGTGCTGGTGGCACACGACATTTCGCCGGCCGACATGCTGCAGTTCAAGAAAAGCCTGTTTGCCGGCTTTGCAACCGACGTAGGCGGCAGGACGTCGCACACCGCGATTGTTGCCCGCAGCATGGACATCCCGGCAGTGGTTGGCGCGCGCAGTGCGAGTCAGCTGATCAAGCAGGACGACTGGGTCATCATTGACGGCGATGCCGGCGTGCTGATCGTTGACCCGTCGCCCATCATCCTGGCCGAGTACGGCTTCAAGCAGCGTCAAGGTGAGCTGAACCGAGAGCGGTTGAATCGTCTCAAACATACGCCAGCCGTCACGATTGACGGTCAGCGTGTGGACCTGCTGGCCAATATTGAAATGCCCGATGACACCGTCGGTGCCGTCAAGGCCGGTGCGGTTGGTGTGGGGCTGTTCCGCAGCGAGTTCCTGTTCATGGGCCGCAGCGGCAAGCTACCTGATGAAGAAGAGCAGTACCAGGCTTACCGTAAGGCCATTGACGGCATGCACGGTCTGCCAATGACCATCCGCACAGTGGACATCGGTTCTGACAAGCCGCTGGACAAGCTGGCAGGCAAGGCCCAGGACGGCCACCTGAACCCGGCGCTGGGCCTGCGCGCCATCCGCTGGAGTCTGGCCGATCCGCCGATGTTCCTGACGCAGCTGCGCGCCATCCTGCGGGCGGCGGCGCACGGCCAGGTCAATTTGCTGGTACCCATGCTGGCCCACGCCAGCGAGATTCGCCAGACGCTTTCGATGATTGACCACGCCAGGGCCATGCTCGACAACAGCGGCACGCCTTATGGCGCCGTGCGGCTGGGCGCAATGATTGAAATCCCGGCGGCAGCGCTGACGCTCAAGCTTTTCCTGAAGTATTTCGACTTCCTATCGATAGGCACCAACGACCTGATCCAATACACGCTGGCGATTGACCGCGCGGACGAGTCGGTGGCGCATCTCTACGACCCTTGTCATCCGGCCGTCCTGCGCCTGATCGCCGACACCATCGCCGAGTGCAACGCACAGGGCAAGGGCGTCAGCGTCTGCGGCGAGATGGCCGGCGATGTCGGCATGACGCGCCTGCTGCTCGGGCTGGGGCTGCGCAGCTTTTCCATGCACCCCTCGCAAATCCTGGCCGTGAAGCAGCAGATCCTGCGGGCTGACGCTGGCAAGCTCAAAAAATGGGCGGATGAGGTGTTGGCCAGTGAAGATCCGGCCGCTCTCATCCAGGCCAGCTGATTGCTATTAAAAATATAGCTGGAGGCGCCCGAAAAACGGGGGCTAGAGGCTTAAAACACCCCTCAAAGCGGTTTCCGGGCAGCGTTGCCGCCGTGCAACGGCTCCTGCAGCCCGACTCCCCTAAATACGGGGTGTTCAGGAGCAAGTCTTGCTTGGCTACCTAATCCGTCTCACAATTGCCCTGTAAGAATTTGCAACATCCACGGGCCCCTGTCATGTTTAATTTCACTGCCTTCAAGCCGGCGCTTGCTCTTGCCGCGTGCAGTTTTTTTCTGACGGCGCCCTCGGCGGCGCAAGGAATACCCAGCGCGGCCGAAATGATCGAGCAACTCAAGGTGCAGTCTGCGCCGCCCGCTGCCACGCCGGGACCACGTACCCGCAGCCTGCGCAACCTCATCATCGAATCGGCCCCGTCGCCTGTTGCGGCTGCTGAGCCTGTTGCAACGGTTGCAATAGCGCCGGCTCCGCGGCCGTCCTTGTCGCTGCTGATCCAGTTTGATTTCAACTCGGCGCACGTCAAGCCCGAGAGCCAGCAGGCGCTGGTCAATCTTGCGCAGGCACTGAAGTCGCCAGAACTCAACGAGGCCAGGTTTGCCGTGGAAGGGCACACCGATTCCAGAGGACGTGCGGACTACAACCTCAAACTCAGCCAGCAACGGGCCGACGCCGTGCGGATCGTACTGGCGCACAACGGTGTCGTCGAAAGCCGGCTCAGCGCGGTGGGCAAGGGCTCGACCGAGCCGGCCAATGCAGCAGACCCGCAGGCAGCCGAAAACCGCCGCGTGCGCATCGTGAACCTGAACTGAAATCGGGAGCCACCTGGCCGGCGTGGTCAGCCGCGAAATTGGCGGACAACTATTCAAAAAAAGGGGCAAGCATCATGAACAAACCATTTGGCGCCATCGCGGCGATTTTGCTGGGTATTTTCGGGGCCTGTGACGTCCACGCGCAGGCTGTGACGTCCGTGCAGGCGACCGAGCTTCGGTCTGACAAACTGGCTTCGGCCCCGATTTTGCTGACGTTGCCGGCGGGTGCGCCCTTGACCGTCACGGCGGTGGAAGGCGGCTGGGCCCAGGTCAGCCATGACGCGCCGGGCGGACGCCTGTTTGGCTGGGTACGCAGCAGTGCCGTCAACCTGTCGGCAGGCAAGTCAGCTGCGGGCGATACCGTGGCCAGCCTGGGGGTTCGCAGCCTGCCGCCGCGGGTCAATCGCCACGCCCTGATCATCGGCATCAGCCGCTATGCAGATCCGGCCATCCCTTCGCTGCCCGGCGCGCGCCTGGACCGCGTGTCGGCCACCCAGATGGCAACCGTGATGCAGGTGCCGGCCAGCAACATCCAGTATCTGCAGGACGACCAGGCCACCGGTGACAACATCCGCAAGGCGGTGCGCGAGCTGACTGAAAAAGTCCAGGACGGCGACCGCGTCTTCATCCACTATTCAGGCCATGGCACGCGCTACAAGGACCCAACTGCCGGCGGCTGTGTCGAAGCGCTGCTGGCTTATGACGGCGGGCAGTCGGGCGTCATCACCAACCGCGAAATGACAGACCTGTTGCAGTCCATCACCGGCAAGACCGACAAGCTGTTTGTGATGTACGACGCCTGCCATTCTGGCGGCCTCATCAACATCCCGACTGCCATGCGTACGCGTGGCATTCTCAACCCCAATGATGAAGGTGTGCTCAGGCCAAAGTTTGCCTCGATTTCGGAAGAGTGCGGCCGCCCGGTCAATGTGAAGACCCGCAATTTGATGGTCGAGCTCAGCAACAAGGGCGCCTTTCCGCAGGACATCATTCATATCTCTGCCTCACGCGACAACGAAATCAGTTTCGATGACGAACAAAAAGGCGGCCTGGCGACACAGTATGTGCGCGACTGCATGTTGCGGGACGCCGTGGACCTGGACAAGTCCGGCGCCATCAGCATGGACGAGATACGCCAGTGTGCTCAGGAAAAAATCAACAAGCGCATGGAAAACGACGTCAATTACAAGCCGCACAACCTGATGCTGTCCGGGAACTCTGGTTTTGTGCCGGCCTGGTTTAGCCAGGCGCAGATGGCTACGTCGCCGGTCATGCAGCCCATGCTGTTTACTGCGCCGGCGACTCAGGCATCGATGGCGCCGGTGGTCAAGCCGCCACCTGCAGCAGTGGTTGCGGTGGCACCCACGGTCAAACCGCCGTCAGCAGCAGTGGTTGCCGTGCCGCCTGTGGTGGCCCAGCCACCTGCGCCAGTGGTCGTGGCTGTGGCGGCTCCTGCGGCGCCGGTGCTGATTATCCCGGCCCCTGCGCCGGTGGTGGCAGCCCTGACAGGCGAGCAGGCACTGCGCCAGATGTTTGACCAGCGCGATGCCAAGCGCCGCGTGCAGGTCAGCATGGGCAAGACAAAGCTGAAGATCGGCCAGGATGCGCTGGACTTTGCCGTGCAGTCCGACAAGGCCGGTTACGTCTATGTCGCGCTTGCCGGGTCTGACAACAAATCCGTCTACATGCTGTTCCCAAATGACCTCGACAGGGACAACAAGATCGAGGCCGGCCAGACGCTGATGCTGCCGCGCCCCAACTGGCGCGTCAAGGCCGGTGGCCCGGCGGGCAACGACAACCTGCTGATTCTGGTGACCGACGGCCCGCGCGACCTGAGCCAGCTGGCGGCTGCGAAAGTGGGACCGTTTGTGACTTCGCTAAATGACGCCGACGGGCGCGCAAAGCTGGGAGCGCTGATGAGCACGTCGCGCGTGGTCACCAGCCAGGCATGTCAGAACAACGCCACCCGTAAGAACAACCCGCTGTGCTCAGATGCCTATGGGGCTTTCATGGCATCGGTCGAAGAAGTGAAATAGGTCGCCAGGCGAGGTAGCCCGACCGGGGGCACAGGGCAAGCCCGCCTTTGGTCTTCTACCGGTTCGCTGTCTGCAGCGTCGTGCGATGGATGGACAGCAGTTCCTGTCTGTCGTTCTGCTCAATGGCGCCGCTGCGCAGGCGCACCAGGGTTTCATGTGCGATGTCACCGCTCACGCCGGGCGCGACCCAGATATTGCGCTCCAGCCGTGCGCCTAACTGAATATTGTAGCCGCGTGCTTCGAGTTTGAAGGTGTCGAAGGTGCCGGCCGGCACGGTAATGGTTTCGCGCGCCACCACCTTGACGTCATATCGGAAGGTATAGACCACGCCGCCCGGACGAGACTGCTTGAACATCGTCTGCCATTTTTTACCGACGTAGAGTTCGGCTGGATAAAACTGTCGTGGCGTGCTGAAGCC
>JANYFF010000014.1 GCA_025362825.1 Polaromonas sp.
CAAAATTGACGCGCGCATGAAGCGGCCGGAAGACTTCGCCAACATCATTGTTACGCGCAAGGGGGGTACCGCAGTCACGGTCGGCCAGGTCGCGCGCATCGCTGACGGCGCCCAGGAGATCGACAGCCTTGCGCTCTACAACGGCCAGCGCACCTTGCTGCTCAGCGTGCAGAAGGCGCAGGACGAAAACACCATTGACGTGGTGGACGGTCTGAACAAAGCGGTTGCAGACATGAAAGCAGTGCTGCCACCCGGCGTGCAGCTTGAGCTGGTCACCGATGGTTCGCGCTCGATTCGCGTCGGTGTTGAAAACGTCCGCCGCACGCTGATTGAAGGCGCTTTGCTGACGGTGCTCATCGTCTTCCTGTTCCTTAACTCATGGCGCTCGACCGTCATCACGGGGCTGACGTTGCCGATCTCCATCATCGGCACTTTTTTGTTCATGAACATGTTCGGCTTCACCATCAACATGATCACATTGATGGCCCTGTCGCTGTGCGTGGGCCTGCTGATTGACGATGCGATTGTGGTGCGTGAGAACATCGTGCGGCACGTACAAATGGGCAAGTCGCACTACCAGGCCTCGCTAGACGGCACACAGGAAATCGGCCTGGCCGTGCTGGCCACCACCTTCTCCATCGTCGCCGTCTTTCTGCCTGTAGGTTTTATGGGCGGCATCATCGGCAAGTTCTTCCATGAGTTTGGTATCACGATCGTGGCGGCGGTATTGATCTCGATGTTTGTCAGCTTCACGCTGGACCCCATGCTGTCCAGCATCTGGCATGATCCGGCGATTGAGTCACACGGCAGAAAAGGGCCGCCCGTTACGCTCTACGACAAAACCATAGGTCGCGTCACTGGCTGGTTTGACAGGGCCACCGAATCGTTGACAGAGGGCTACCAGGGCATCCTGCGCTGGGCGCTGGTGCACCGGGCACTTACGGTGGTGATGGCCGTGGTGATTTTTGTCACCAGTATTTTCATGGTGCCGCTGCTGGGCACTGAATTTGTTCCGAAGGCAGACTTCTCGGAAACCTCGCTCAACTTTTACACCCCGGTGGGCTCGTCGCTCGAAGCCACCGAAGCCAAGGCGAAGCAGGTTGAAGCCATCGTGCGTGAATTTCCCGAGGTCAAGTACACGCTGGCAACACTCAACACCGGCAACGCCCAGGGCAAGATATACGCCAGCATTTATATACGGCTGGTAGACCGCAAGGCCCGCACGCGCAGTGTGGACGCTCTCTCTGGTGTGTTGCGCGAGCGTCTCAAGCAGGTTCCCGGCATCACGGTCACCCACGTCGGCCTGCTCGATTCAGTCGGGGGCAACAAGCAGGTCGAATTTTCGCTGCAAGGCGCTGACCTCAAAGAGCTTGAACGCCTGACACGCGTTGTCAGCGACCGGATCCGCGGCATCCCGGGTCTGGTGGACCTGGACTCCAGCGTCAAGCCGGACAAGCCGGTGATACAGGTTGATGTGCGGCGCGATGCCGCGTCTGACCTGGGCCTGTCGGTATCGCAAATTGCAGCCTCCCTGCGTACGCTGGTGGCCGGGCAAACCGTTGGCAACTGGCGCGCGCCGGATGACCAGACCTATGACGTCAATGTGCGGCTGGCGCCCGATGCACGAAACTCCCCGCAAGACCTTGAGCGGCTGCCCTTCATGAGCAGCACCGTCGGCTGCAACGCCGATGGTTCGACGCGCATCGTGCGGCTCAACCAGGTGGCCAGCGTGAGCGAGGCCACCGGCCCGAACCAGATCAACCGCCGCGACCTGGCGCGGGAAGTCGCCATCAACGCCAACGTCTACAACCGTTCCGCCGGCGAGGTGTCCAGTGACATCCGCGCGGCGCTTGATTCGATGAGCTTTCCGCCGGGCTACCGCTACCAGTTCAACGGCTCCACCAAAAACATGGCCGAATCCTTTGGCTATGCGATCTCGGCGCTGGTCATGGCCATTTTGTTCATCTACATGATCCTGGCCAGCCAGTTCAAGAGCTTTTTGCAGCCCATGGCGTTGATGACCTCGCTACCGCTGACGCTGATTGGCGTGGTGCTGGCCCTGTTGCTGTTTCACTCGACCCTGTCAATGTTTTCCGTCATTGGCGTGGTCATGCTGATGGGGCTGGTCACCAAAAACGCAATTTTGCTGGTGGACTTTGCCATCCGCATGCGTGAAGACACAACGGATGCGGACGGCCGCCGCATCCCGGGCATGGAGCGCAGCGAAGCCCTGCTGGTAGCCGCCAAAGTTCGCCTGCGGCCCATTTTGATGACCACGCTGGCCATGATTTTCGGCATGTTGCCGCTGGCCTTTGCGCTGACCGAAGGCTCTGAGCAGCGCGCGCCCATGGGCCAGGCGGTTATTGGCGGGGTGATCACATCGTCGCTGTTGACGCTGGTGGTGGTGCCCGTCACCTACTGCTTCATGGACGATCTGGCGCAATGGTTCAGACGCCGGTTTGGCGCCAAGGCGCCCGCAGCGGTCACCGACGCCGATTAAAATCCAAGGTTGCCCCCGCATGCCCCCTTTCTTATTTTCCCCGCCAACCCACAGGTCCGCCATGAACTACGAACAAGCCCGCTTCAACATGATTGAGCAACAAATCCGCCCCTGGGAAGTGCTCGACAACCAGGTCCTGTCCCTGCTGGCGGTGGTCAAGCGTGAAGACTTTGTGCCGCTGGCCCACAAGGCGCTGGCTTTTGTGGACATGGAAATCCCGCTGACCTCGCAGTTGCAGCAACACCCTGACCAGTGCATGCTGGCCCCCAAAGTTGAAGCCCGCGTCCTGCAGGATCTGGCCGTGCAAAAGCATGAAAAAGTGCTTGAGATCGGTACCGGCTCGGGCTACATGGCCGCATTGCTGGGCCACCGCGCACAACAGGTCATCACCCTTGAAATCGACAGCGCACTGGCACAAACCGCTCGCGAAAACCTGCAAAAAGCCGGCATCTACAACGCCGAAGTGCGTACCGGCGACGGCGCTGCAAAAATTGCGCAATCGGTCTCAGGCAGCGACCCGTTGCGCGGTCCGTTTGACGTGATCGTACTCAGTGGTTCGGTGGCTGAAGTACCGCCTGCATTGCTGGCCCTGCTGAAGGTCGGTGGCCGCCTGAGCGCCATCGTCGGCGACGAGCCCGTGATGCGTGCCACCCTCATCACCCGTGTGGAAGAAGACGCATGGCGTACCACGCAGGCCTGGGACACCGTAGCGCCGCGCCTGCTCAATTTCCCCGAGCCTTCACGCTTCAGCTTCTAATTTTTTAAAC
>JANYFF010000021.1 GCA_025362825.1 Polaromonas sp.
TTGTTGGTGGCCTCTTCAAAGAGGAACATGGCGCTGGACTCACCGCGTTTTGCAGCGGCATCTACAAACTGGCTGGCAAGTGATGATTTGCCGGTGCCTGGAGGGCCGGCAATCAGAGTGCTGGTACCCTCTTCAATGCCACCGCCCAGCAAGGTGTCAAGCTCCGATAAACCGCTCTCAAGTTGTTTACGGATTGCCGAGACACGGGATTCGGCAGCCACCAGGCGCGGGTACACACGCAGGCCACCACGGTCGATGTCGTAGTCGTGCATGCCACCGCGAAAAGCCTTGCCGCGGTACTTCACAATCCGAACGCGGCGGCGCTCGGTGCCGTATTCCTGTACCGATTGCTCCAGTGCGATCACGCCATGCGCAATGCTGCGCACCTGCAGGTCTATGCCAGCGGCGCTGCGGTCGTCCAGCAGCATCACGGTGCAGGCGCGGCTGGCAAAAAACTGTTTGAGTGCCAGCACCTGACGACGGTAGCGCAGCGGTGTATCGGCCAGCAGCTGGAGCTCTGACAGCGAATCGAGCACCACGCGTTTCGGCTTGCGCTCTTCAATCGCGGTCAGGATCATCTGTGTGGTGGTCCCCATCTCGACTTCGGACGGGTGGAACATGGTGTACTGCGCTTCGGGCTGAAGCAGGTTTTCAGAGGGCAGTACCTCGTGTATGTGAACGCCATCGAGGGACCAGCCGTGTGATTCAGCAACGCCACGCAGTTCGGTAGCCGTTTCAGCCAGCGTGATGTACACCACCGACTCGCCGCGCCTGACGCCTTCAGGCAAAAATTGCATGCCGGTTGTGGTCTTGCCGGTGCCGGGTTCCCCTTCAATCAGATAAATGCGGCCAGCCGTCAGGCCACCGCAAAGAATGTTGTCAAGTCCTGAGACGCCGGTTGACAGGGAATCGTCGGTGAGGCTGTTCTGGGTTTTCATGTGAACCAAATTTCCGTTTTATTAAAAAGCCGGGTTTGGATTCGCGGCCCAAGAGCAAGCCCAAGAGCTTGTAACAGAAAGCAAATGTTATCAACTTACCACGCGGGTAAAACGGTAGCGTTGCCGATGCCTTGTAGGAGATTGCCTCTACTGCTTGTAAGACACACGGGTGGGCTTGTTGCTACAGATCGTCGTTTCCTATGCGACAAGCCCGTCAAGAAATCCTGGCTCAAAATGCAGGGCCGCAAAATCTGCCAGCCCGTCGAAAACACTGTCAAGCGTGGGCACGCTGGCGCCAAACAGCGCCTGCAAAACAACCGGGTCTTCAAACATGCCGTGCAGATAAATACCCAGCACATTGCCCGCAGCGTTTTGCCAGCCCATGCCGTCCGGCATGACCATGCCCGCCCGGCTACCCTCGGCCACCATGTCGGTACGCAGCGAGGTATGCCCGTGGTGGATTTCATAGCCCTGCACCGAAACACCGGACAACGACGCCCAAGGCCCCACGATCTCTACAAAAGCTGTTTGCCTATGCTGCACGGTCTTGGCTTGCTCAAACACCGTCACCACGGGCAGCAGCCCCAGGCCGGCACCGTTGCCGTCAATCCCGTGCGTGTCAATCAGGGCCTCACCCAGCATTTGCAGTCCCCCGCAGATGCCCAGCACAGCACCGCCGCGCCCCGCATGATCAGCAATGGCACGATCAAGACCCTGTGCCCTTAGCCATTCCAGGTCACTGTTGGTAGCCTTGGAGCCAGGCAGGATGATCCAGTCGGTGGCCGCCAGCCCGGCAAGCTGCGCAGGGCTGCGCACCCACACCAGACGCACGCCCGGCACGTTTTTAAGGGGTTGGAATTCATCGAGGTTGCTGATGCGGGGATAGGCGACGATAGCAACAACCAAAGGCGTGCTCGGCCGCCGCGCCGGGCCGCCCCAAGCAAGGCCAGCCCCCTCGGGGGGCAGAGAGGACACGCCAGTGCCGAACGTGGGGGCCATATCAAACACACCGTCTTCTTCAGGCAAGCCGTGCTGCCACCACATCGGCAGCGTCGCAACCGTCGGCACCCCGGTAAGGTCTTGCAGCATCTGCGGGCCCGGTGCCAGCAAACCTGCATCCCCGCGGAATTTGTTGAGCACAAAGCCCTTGATGCAGTTCTGCTCCGCAGCATCCAACATGGCCCAGGTTCCATAGAGGTGGGCGAAAGCCCCGCCCCGATCAATGTCAGTCACCAGCAGGCAGGCAGCGTTGGCGTGCAGCGCCACCCGCATGTTGACGATGTCGCTGGCCTTGAGGTTGATCTCGGCCGGTGAGCCCGCGCCTTCAATCACCACCACGTCGTTCTCTAGCAGCAATTCATCAAGCGCCTGCGCCACCACCGGCCAGACCGATGCGCTGCGGCCACGCCATTCCATGCGTGACAACTCAGCGTTTACCTGCCCCATCAGCACGACCTGGCTCTGAGTGTCTTTTTCGGGCTTGAGCAACAGCGGGTTCATGCGGACTTCGGGTGTTGCCCTTGCAGCCAAAGCCTGAAAGTATTGCGCGCTGCCGATTTCTCCAGCCGCCACTACGCGGGCGTTGTTGCTCATGTTCTGCGCCTTGTAGGGCGCAACTTTCAAACCCTGGCGGGCATAGTAACGGCACAGCGCGGTGGTCAACCAGCTTTTGCCGGCCCCGCTGGTGGTGCCTAAAACCATCACGGCTTTGGCTGTCATATTGACCCTTCGATGATGTCTTGCCATGCTGCCTGTAGCGCATCCTGCGTAGCAGGCGACTGTACGCTCAGGCGCATATGGCCAGGCAAGCCGAATGAGGCGCAGTCGCGCAGCTTGAAGCCAGCTTTTCTAAGGTTTCTCATCGCGGCTCCGATCTGCAATCTATGAACGCTCGCGGTCATGGATTGCAGATCAAGTCCGGTATGACAAACAAAGAAGTTAGCGCTATTAGGCAGCACCGTCCATCCAAGCGATTCACACATCGCCACCTGCCGCGCCTTCCATTCACGCAAGGCGTCCAGGCTGCCCGCCAGCCACTTCTGGGTGCCGACCTGCGTCCACGTCTGGAGCATCGCCACACCATGTGCGCCTATGGGCCAGGATGGGCACAGCGCGTCCATCGCCTGAACATCTTCATCCGAATCCAGCGGCGCAATCGCATACGCTGCCCGTACACCCGTCAGGCCCAGCGCCTTGTTGGGCGTCCAGAGCTGCCAGACGCTTTGCAGTTGACGGTCCGTGAGCGCCAGCGCGCCGCTCAGGCGCAGTGGCTCATACGCGCGATCCAGCACCAACGTGGTCGATGCGCCGGCGTTATCGACCAGGTCGCTCAATCCCTCGTGGGTGACACCGAACGGGCTGGACGGATCGCAGGCCCAGCACAGGGCGGCAATGCCGGGGTCTGCCACAAGCGTCATCCGGTGGGCATGCGCAGCCTGCGCATAGTCGCCATAGCCATGCGGCGGCAGGCAGACCGCCCGCCCACCGCGCTGCGCAGTCATGGCCGTGATGCGAAAAATGAATTCGCTGGCGCTGGCAGCCAGTACCATCCGGCCCACCGCTACGCCGTGAAATGCGGCCAGTTGCTGGCGCAGGTCGGTGTAGCGAGGATCGGGGTAGCGGCTGGCGTCGGCCAAGCTGACGGCATGCAGCGCTTGCGGGCAAGGGCCACAGGCATTGCTGTTGCTCGAAAAATCATGCAGCGGCACGCCCTGGCCATCCGCCCCCCCGTGAGTGCGCGCTTGCGGGAAGAAGCTGTCAGTCATTGAAATGCGCAAACGCTATTAGAACGATAGCTAACTGCGCGCACAATACGGCGGCCAACAGCACTTTTGATGCATATCTCAAGGCTTGGACCGTATTTTCGGGCTGCGAAACGCCGCCTGAAGGGTTGAGTGCATACGCGCCGGGCTTGTGCAGGCAGACACCCAGCGCCAGCGCCATGGCTGCCATCGGCCAGCCGCTGTTGGGCGATGGGGTTTTGCGGGCCTCCAGCCTGAGCGCATGCAGGTTCAGGCGACCTGCAATCAGCGCCAGCAGCAGTGCCGTCAGCCGTGCGGGCAGCCAGCTCAGCACATCGTCTGCACGCGCGGCCCATTTGCCTGCCCATTGCCAGTTCAACCCATTACGCAGGCCCGGGTAGCCCCACATCGCATCAGCCGTATTGGCAAAGCGGTACAGCGCCGCGCCCGGCAACCCGAACAGCACAAACCAGAAGATGGGCGCGACCACCGAGTCATTGAGGTTTTCGGCGAGTGATTCGATGGCGCTTTCGCGGACTTCGCTTTCGCTCAGGCTGGCAGTGTTGCGGCTCACCAGCATGGCCAGCCGCTGGCGGCCGGTATCCAGCGATTGCGCCAGCGCATCCTCAACCGCCTGTACTTCAGAAGACAGCATGGCCCAGGCCAGCAGTGGCTTGAGCGCCAGCCCCAGCAGCACAGCCGCCAGCCAGGCGGGCCCTTGCAGAAAGGTCCACTGCAACAGGGTGGCAACTGTCAGCACAGCAGCAGCGCCCAAAGACCAGGCCAGCGCGCCCAGTGCAAACGCTTTCAGATCCCTCGCTGCTGGCGCTGCGAAAGCGCCACGCAAAACATGTGGAGCGGCCAGGTTGAGATAATTCCCTATCCACACGACCGGGTGCCAGCGCACCGGCGGTTCACCGAGAAAACGGTCCACACCCAGCGCGACCAGCAAGGCGCCGCCAAAAACAGACAGGCTGGCGGCCACGGACATCGTGCGGCCCTAGTCCTCAATCCCGCGCTGCGCCGGGATGCCAGCATTGAAAGCGTGCTTGATTTTGGTCATCTCGGTGACCGTGTCGGCCAGCGCAATGATCTCGGGCGGGCAGCGCCGGCCGGTGATGACGACATGCACGTCCTTTGGCCGGTCCTGCAGCGTCTGCAGGACATCGGCCAGCGGCAACCAGCCGTAAATCAGCGGGTAGGTCAACTCATCCATCACCACCATAAAGTGCTCGCCGTCCATGATGGCCGCTTTGGCTTTCAGCCAGCCGCTACGCGCAAGCTCGGCAGAATGGTCAAGGTCCTGGCTTTTCCAGCTAAAGCCGTCGCCCAGCCCCTCGACCGGAATGCCCAGTTGCTCGAACATCCGGTGCTCGCCAAAGCGTGCGCTGGGCACCTTCATGAACTGGAAAATTTTTACCAGCTTGCCATGCACATGATGGCGGCCGTGCGCGCGCAGTGCCAGGCCAAAAGCCGCCGTGCTTTTGCCCTTGCCGTCGCCGGTGTTGACGATCAGCAGGCCGCGACGCTCGCCCGCCGGTTTGTCGTAGGGCTTGTCAGTTGGCGGGGTTTCGATTTGCATGGGTTGATGCTTGTGTAGTTCAGATTTTGGGCATAGCAATCCACTGGTCGCCCAATGAATGCACTGAAATGCGCTGGTCAAAAACATCCTCGAGTGCGCGGTGTGTGGCCGCGTCTGCGCAGCTACCTTGGTGCAGGATGCGCCCACCAGCCATCACCACCAGCGCATCGGCATGCAGCGCAAACGAGATTTCATGCAATACGCTGACCACTGTCCGGCCCTCAAGCACCAAGTCGCGCGCCAGCATCAGCCAGTCGCTCTGGTGCGGCGGGTCCAGGTTGGCCAGCGGCTCGTCCATCAGCAGCACCTGCGCTTCAACAGCCAGCGCGCGTGCCAGCAACACGCGCTGGCGCTCCCCGCCTGACAACTGGCCCAGCGCCCTGCCCCGCCAGTCCCAGGCATGGGTGCTGCGCAGCGCGCGCTCAACGGCGGCGTGGTCGGCTGCACTGGGAGGCGCCAGCCAGGGCTGGTGCGGCAGGCGGCCGAGCATGGCCACGTCATACACCAGCAGCTCTTCGGCAGAGCTTTCGTTTTGCCCCAGCCATGAAAGCTGGCGTGCCCGCTCCCGAGCCGGCAAGCCGGCCAGCGGTTGGCCGAGCAGGCTCACGTGGCCGGTATGCGGCAACAGGCCGGCCAGCACCTTGAGCAGCGTGGACTTGCCCGCGCCGTTGGGGCCGACGATGCTGGTCCAGCGGCCCGCTGCCAGTGCCAGGTCAATGCCGTGAAGGACCGGGATACCGCCCAAGCTGGCGCTGACGCCTTTAGCCTGCAAAGCGACGTTTTCAGTGCCAAAACGGCCCGCAGCCCCCATGATTCGATCATCTTCTGCTATCATTGTCATAGCGAAGATCCCCGCGGGGAGCGTTTGTGCATCAGCCAGAGCAGGTAACTGCCGCCCAGCACAGCGGTCAGCACGCCGACCGGCAGCTCTTGCGGTGCGATCAGCCAGCGCGACAGCACATCGGCAGCGGTGAGCAGCACGGCGCCCATCAACGCAGACAGCACAATCAGGCGGCCATGCGTGGTCTTGACGACCGAGCGCACCAGGTGCGGCGCGGCCAGCCCGACAAAAGCAATCAGGCCGGTCTGCGCCACTGCAGCGCCGGTGGCCAGCGCCAACACGCCAACCAGCGCTGCGCGCATGAAGGCCAGCGGCAGGCCCAGGCTGGCGGCGGTGGCTTCACCCAGCGCCAGTCCGTCTAGCGTACGACCCAGCACCCAGCCAACGAACAGCGCCGGCAGCAGGGCCGCAGCCATGATGCCGCAGGCGGTCCAGCCGACAAAGCCGGTACTGCCCAGCATGAAGGCTTGCATGGCCTGCAGGATGTCCGGGTCGGCCAGCGTTACCAGGTCGCGTGCGGCGCCCAGCACCACACCGACGATCACGCCGGCCAGCAGCAGGCGCAGTGTGTGCAGTACGCCATTGGCCAGCATCAGGGTCAGCAGTACGCCCCCGACGGCGCCGGCAAAGGCCGCGCCCGTCAGGCCGACGCGCACCAGCCACTGCGTGGCAAACGGCGACACGCCAAACAGCGCCAGCGCCAGTGCCAGGCCAAGTCCTGCGCCCGATGCGCTGCCTAGCAGATAGGGGTCAGCCAGTGGATTGCGGAACAGGCCTTGCGCCACTGCGCCGGCCAGACCCAGCAGGGCGCCGGCCAGCCAGGCGCCAAGCGTGCGTGGCAGGCGGATATCCCAGACGATTTGCAGCGCCACCGCGTCATGCCGCGCCTTCAGCACACTTTCAGAACCTGTGCTGCCGACACCTGCACCCAGCAGTACCAGCCCAGCAGTCAGCAGCAGCAGTACAAACGCCAGCAGCCAGCCACGGCGATGCTGCGCGATGCCGGTCCCCGTTGCTGTTGCTGCAGTCGTTGCGGTCACTTGACCAGCGCCCCGGACTTGTCGGCAATGCATTTGGCCATCAGGCGCGCGGCCTCGGCCAAGCGCGGGCCGGGCCGCACCAGCACGTCGGACTCCTGCGGGGTGAAGATGCAGACCCGCTTTTCCCGGATGGCCCGTATACCGGCCCAGCCCGGCCGCGCCTCAAGCCCCAGGGCGTTGAGCGAGCCGATCATGATCAGGTCAGGGTTGGCACGCACCACGTATTCAGGATTGACGTGCGGAAAGGGCCCCAGCTCGGGCGCGATGATGTTCCTGGCACCCAGGCGCTGCAGGGTTTCGCCGATAAACGACTGCGTACCGGCCGCGTAGCCGCCGACGCTGACTTCGTAATACACCCGGACATTGCGCG
>JANYFF010000024.1 GCA_025362825.1 Polaromonas sp.
TGGCGTCTTCATGACCATTGCGGCCGTAGCAACCTGAGCCGTCTACATACAACAGGCGCACCTTTTCCACTGGTAGTCCTGTGATGGCAGCCAGCTCGCTTTGCATCGAGTGCGTAGCTTGTGAGGGTGACCAGACCACCAGCGCGCCATTTTTGAAATCAGCGACTGCACACGAGGGACCGATGGACGCATGGGTCTGCACCGCAAACTCGTAACTGGCTTTGATGCGTCTTGCGCTGGTTGCCAGCGCAGCGGGCGCATCACCAACTTTTTGGGTGGTCTCTTCCTTGGCGATGGGTTGTTTGCGCCAGTAGTCAAAAACGGTGTCCTTGTCAGGCAACCCTGTGCCTGCCGACCAGGTCAGCTTCAAAGCTTTGGCGGCCTTGATGGCGCCCCATTCGTTTTTGGCGATGACCGCGACAAAATCGCCCTTGCGAACGGTTTGTACAAAGCCTGTCACTTTGCGCGCGGCGCTGTCGTCTACCGCTTCGAGCCGTGCACCCAGGTCATCCGCGCGCACCACACGGGCGTGCAACATGCCAGGCAGCCGCACATCATGGGCATAGACGAATTCACCCGTGACTTTGGCTGGAATGTCCACGCGGGGAATCGATTTGCCGACCACGCGATACTCGGCAGCGGGCTTGATGACGGCTTTGGCATCGACCTTCAGGTCTGTAGCTGAAACACCCTGCATCAAGCTGCTGTAAGACACCGACTTTGTCGGGTCTGCTTTCAGGCTCACTACGCCTTGGCTCACCTGGAGCTCAGACACGGGTGCTCCCAGTTTGGCGGAGGCACGCGAAAGCAGCGCAGCGCGCGCAGTGGCGCACGCTTTGCGCAACTCGCCGCCACCCTGGGCGATGGTCAGGTTGGCGCCGGTAATCCACTGGTCGGGCGTGGTGGCGGTGTCGCCCATCACCATGTCGATCTGGTCAAACCCGACATCCAGTTCGTCAGCAGCGATTTGCGCCATGGCGGTCTTGGTGCCGGTGCCCAAATCGACCTTGCCTACGAAGATGGTGACTTTGCCGTTGGGCTCCATGCTGACAAAGGAGTCGACCAGGTCTTTGGCAACAGCTTTGGCAGGCCTGAGCGACAGCGTACTGGCCGGGCTTGCGGCGTGTGCCAAGGTAGCGTCGAGGCTGAACCCAACGACCAGCGCGCCAGCTGCCCCCTTGAGCAGGCTGCGGCGATTCAATGTGCCTTGAATGGCGCCAGCGTCAATATTTTGGTTAGTGGTCATGATCGCGCCCTTTTCAAGCTGTGGCTGCCCGCTTGACGGCGGCGCAAATACGTTGATGGGTACCGCAGCGGCACAGGTTGCCTGCCAACGCGTCCTTGATTTGCGTGTCACTGGGTTGGGGTGTACTGCTTAGCAAGGCGGCTGAAGTCATGATAATGCCGTTGATGCAGTATCCGCATTGGGCAGCTTGCTCGTCAATAAATGCCTGTTGTAATTTGCCTGGTTGGCCGTTTTGGGTCAGGCCCTCCAGTGTGGTGATTTTTTTCCCTGCAAGTGCGCTGACGGGCAACAGGCAGGAGCGTGTGGCTACGCCATCCACGTGTACGGTGCAGGCGCCGCACTGACCCAGGCCGCAGCCAAATTTGGGTCCTCGGAGTGCGAGGTTGTCGCGCAACACGTAGAGCAGGGGTGTGTCGGCGTCAACTGTGACCGACTGGGACTTTCCGTTTACTTTGAGGTCGTAGCGTGGCATGGGACTTGTCTCCTTTGTTATGAAATGGCTGCAAAAACCGAAAACAAAACGTCACCCAAGAGTATCTGGTAGTTGGGCGAGTCAACTTGTTGAAATAAACACAATTCAGGAAGATCACTCTGACTTGATGCCGGCAGTCTTGATGGTTCTGGCCCAGAAATCTGTATCCTTTTTCACCAGCGCATCCAGTGCCGCAGGGGACAGGTAGCGCAGTTCGACGCCCGCACCATCTGCGCGGATTTTGGTCTCTGGCAGCTCGAGTGCAGCCTTGATTTGGCTGCTCAGTTTGCTCACGATGTCTGGTGGCGTTCCGGCTGGCGCGAAGATGCCAACCCAGGCTTCCAGCTCAAACCCCTTCAGACCAGCTTCCGCCGTGGTCGGTACAGTGGGGAGAGCCGGGTGGCGGGTTTTGCCAGCAACGGCCAGGCCCCTGAGTTTGCCGACCTGGATCTGCCCCATCACCGATGGCGGTGTGGTGATAAAGACCTGGACCTGACCAGACAGCACGTCCTGCAGCGCGGGGCCTGAGCCGCGATACGGAATATGTACCATGCTGGTCTGCGTCTGTGCCTTGAACATTTCAGTGCCGATGTGTGACAGCGAGCCATTGCCTTGGGATGCGTAGCTGACCTTGCCAGGGTTGGCCTTGAGATAAGCAATAAATTCACTCAGGTTTTTGGCAGGAATTGACGGGTGAACAGCAATCACGTTGGTAGCCACGGTGATCAGTGCCACGGGTACGAAATCTTTTTGCGCCCAAGGTAGTTTTGGCGTCAGGTTCGGGTTGCCAACGTGGTAGGCCGAGTAGGAGTTGAGTAGGGTGTAGCCGTCAGGATTGGCGCGCGCAACCTGCTGATAAGCCACGTTGCCGCTGCCACCACCGCGGTTGTCCACCACCACCGCCTGGCCGGTTACCTTGGCCAGCGAATCCGACAGGATGCGGGCCGACGCGTCAACAAAGCCGCCAGGTGGATTCGGCACTACCAGCGTGATGGGCTTGCTTGGATAGGCTGGGGCCTGGGCCATGGCGCTGCTTGTAAAGCCAGCCGCCGCAACCGCGCCTATCAGGGCTGCCGTGCCGATTGCGATGAACCTGCCCGAAAGGGCTTGCCGTGTAGTTGTCGTCATGAATTTGTCTTCGTTGTTTTGAAATCAATACCGGCCGGACAGCAACGCACCGGCCTTTGGTGCGCGGCGCTCCAGCCCGAGGCTTTTGAGCATGGCGTAAGTGGTACAGACCGCACTGGATACCACCGGCAAGCCGCTCGCAGCTTCGATCAGCGGTATGGACGCCAGCGAGGGCATCTGGACGCAGGCTGACGCGACGATGGCATCGGCCCCCTTCACGTTAAGCTGCTTCCACAATTGCGCTGGCGCTTTTGGGTCACGCGCACCAACTGCCAGGTTGTCATGGATTTCAAGCGAAATGCTGTCTATCACTTCGATGCCTTCGGCTTCGATGTAGTCGATGACCATGCGCGTCAGCGGCTTCATGTAGGGCGCAATGATAGACACCCGTTTGGCGCCCATGGCCTGCAGGCCCTCGACCAGAGCGCCCGCACTGGTGATGACCGGCGTTGGCGAACCGTTGGCCACCGTGGCGGCGTGCAGCCGGCGCTGCGACTCGCGGTGGTAGCCCTTGCCCATGCTCATGATGGCGACCAGGCAGGCATAGCCCATGACATCCATGCGTGCGTCTGACAGCTCCAGCGCACAGCGGTCAGAGTCGCGGTCCATAGCTGACAATTCTTCTTTGGTGACCGACTTCATGCGCATGCGGCTGGCGTGAAACGTAAAACGTTCGGGCAATACATCCTCACGGGCGCGCAGCATGGCGGGTATCTCGGTTTCCATGGTCGTGTTGGAGCTGGGCACGATCAGGCCCACGCGAAGGTTCCTGGTGACTGTATTCAAGGCGTCTGGCATGCATGGCTTTCAGG
>JANYFF010000104.1 GCA_025362825.1 Polaromonas sp.
TGCACTGCGGTGCAAACACATACCAGGCCAGCAGCGACAGCGCGGTTGCCAAGCTCCAGCTTTGCGCGATCAGTGGTGCCAGTGCCTGTGCGGTGTCGGCGCCAGTTGTTGACAGGGCGTAAACGGTACCCAGCGAGCTCACGGCCACCTCGCGTGCTGCAAGGCCGGGCACCAGCGCAATGCTGATCTGCCAGTTAAAGCCAATCGGCTCAAACACCACGGCCAGCGCGTGGCCCAGTGTGCCGGCCAGACTGTATTCAATTGCCGGCCGTGTCGCGCCTTCGGGCGCCCCGGGAAAGCTTGCGAGAAACCACAGCGCGATGGTCAGCACCAGAATCACGCCGCCGACACGCTTCATGAAGATCACCACGCGCTGCCACAAGCCAATCGCCACATTGCGCAGGTTGGGCAGGTGGTAGTTGGGCAGCTCCATCATCAGCGTGCGGATTTGCCCGCGTGCCGTAAAGCGCTTGAGCACCCAGGCCACCATCAGCGAACCCGCAATACCAGCAACATAGAGTGCGAACAGCACCAGGCCCTGCAGGTCAAACCAGCCCCAGACCTCACGCCGTGGAATAAAGGCGCCTATAAGCAGTGCATACACCGGCAGGCGTGCCGAGCAGGTCATTAGCGGCGCAATCATGATGGTCACCAGCCGGTCGCGCGGGTTGGCGATGCTCCGCGTGGCCATGATGCCGGGAATCGCGCAGGCAAAGCTCGACAAAAGCGGGATAAAGGACCGGCCCGACAGGCCGACGCTGCCCATCAGGCGGTCCAGCAAAAAGGCGGCGCGCGGCAGGTAGCCGGATTCTTCCAGCACTAGGATAAAAAAGAACAAGATCACGATTTGCGGCAAAAACACCACCACGCCGCCAGCACCGGCGATCACGCCATTGACGATGAGACTCTTGACCCAGACCATCGCGCCGGTGTCAGGAAACAGGCTGCCCACCGCCCCACCCAGCCATTCGCTGAACGCTTTGATCGCATCCATGGGCGCGACCGACCAGGTAAAGACCGCCTGAAAAATCAGGAAGAGCACCGTCGCCAGCAACAGCGGCCCCCATACCGGGTGCAGCACGACGGTGTCGATGCGGTCGCTGACGGTGTGCGGCACGAGGTCGTTAAGGCCCAGGCGTTTGAGGATTTCCTGCACGGTATCGTGGTCGCCATGCGTTGCGTGCGCGGGTGTGGGTACGGTCAAAAGGTCTGCTGCGTCGTCGTTTGCGTGCGGCAGCGTTCTGCGCCGCCACAAACTGGGGTCATCCAGCAACGCGCGCAGCGCCGTGTCGCCGCCACCCTTGATGCCCACCGTGCCGACCACCGGCACACCCAGCTCACGCGACAGCGCGTCAATGTCAAGGTTCAGTCCGCGGGCGCGCCCGAGATCCTGCATGTTGACGGCGACCACACACGGCAGGCCCAGCCGCTTGACGCTGAGCACCAGTCGCAGGCTGCGGCGCAAGTTGGTCGCATCAACCACGCACACCACCAGGTCGGGGCGCTTTTCGCCCACGGCGCGGCCATACAACACGTCGTGTGTCACGCGTTCATCGGGTGAGCGCGGATGCAGGCTGTAGGTACCGGGCAAATCCAGCACGCGCAGTGTCTTGCCTGAAGGCGTGGTGAGCTTGCCTTCCTTGCGCTCGACAGTCACCCCTGCATAGTTGGCCACTTTCTGGCGGCTGCCTGTCAGCAGGTTGAAGAGGGCGGTTTTGCCGCAGTTCGGGTTGCCGACCAGCGCCAGCAAAGGGCCACCCGGATGAAAGTGGATGATGGATTCGGTCATGCGCTGGCCCTGGGAACCGGCGACACATAAATACAGGCCGCCTCGGCCATGCGCAGTGCAAAGGTCGAGAGGCCGACGCGCACCACCAGCGGGTCGCCGCCTGGCATGCCGCGCGCCATGACGGCGACGCGTTCGCCGCTTAAAAAACCGATGTCTTCAAGCTGGCTTGCCCATTCGGGTGCGCCCAATGGTGCAACCACCTGGCTGACGGTAAAAACTTCGCCAATCGAAGCATCTGCAAGCGTGGAGGGGTGGGAAGTCACTGACCTGAGCCGTTTCAAATAAAGGATTCGCCGCATCCGTCTACCGGTGCGCAGCGTGCCTTTAGTTTAAACGATAACCATTCTCATGTGGCTTTATGTGGCCTCACGGCGCGAAAGCAAGGCGGGCGTGATGCATCGGTCTGCACCCCGCCCGGTCAGATAGCACGCAGATAGCAAATCAGTCCTGGGCGACCTGCAGCACCAGCTTGCCGAAGTTTTCGCCATTGAAGAGCTTAAGCAGCGTCTCGGGGAAGTTTTCCAGCCCCTGGACGATGTCCTCCTTGCTCTTCATCTTGCCGGTCTTCAGGTAGCCTGCCATTTCAGCCACGCCCAGGTGGTAGCGATCGGCGTAGTCGAACACCACAATGCCTTCCATGCGCGCACGGTTCACCAGCAGCGACAGGTAGTTGGCCGGCCCCTTGACCGGCGTGGTGTTGTTGTACTGGCTGATGGCGCCGCAAATGATAATGCGTGCGCCGCGGGTGATTTTGGCCAGCACCATGTCGAGGATTTCGCCGCCGACGTTGTCGAAGTAGATGTCCACGCCCTTGGGGCAGTGTTCCTTCAGGCCGGCACGCACATCGCTATTCTTGTAGTCGATGCAGGCATCAAAGCCCAGTTCGTTGACCACCCAGTCGCATTTGGCTTTGCCGCCGGCAATGCCGACCACACGGCAGCCCTTGAGTTTGGCGATCTGGCCCACGGTCTGGCCGACGGCACCGGCCGCGCCAGACACCACCACCGTCTCACCCGCTTGCGGCATGCCCACGTCCATCAGGCCAAAGTAGCCGGTCATGCCAGGCATGC
>JANYFF010000111.1 GCA_025362825.1 Polaromonas sp.
GCCTGCCCATGGTGGAAGCGGCCGTCGAGGCGGGCGCCGATGTCAATGCCTTCTGGATCGATGTCAAAACGAGGCTCAGCGAATTTGCCGCGAAGAGGCGGCTCGCGAAAATCAACGCTTACTTCAAAAAGCTGCTCGCCCCCGCCAAAACTAAGATACTTCCCAGCTACAAGCCACGTGGCGCGTCGAAGAACGACCATGGGATATGGAGCCAGTCGTTCGTGGAGTTCGCCGCCAGCCGAGGTCATCATTTTGAGGCCACGACCATGTTGCAGAACGGAGCCCGCGGGAGCGACCTGCCTCCGATCAGGACGGCGAAGTCGGCGGTCAACCTCATAAGCTCGAAGTGGCGCTTGGCCAACGAAGCCGACGCGTTCGACAAGGGAGCGGGCAGCTTCTGGACTGTCGAATTCGACTTTGAATTCAAAGGCGACCGGCGAGTGCCTGGAAGCCGTCTCACTTTCACGGTCGACGCTTCCGGGTGGGATCTCTTGACGATGTTCCGCGAGGCCACGGCGACCGGTCGTTGGCCCGACGATCTCGACCCGGCCTTGGACCGGCAGAAGCAGTGGGAAGGCCGGCGGATCATGGACTCGCTCATCGACGGCCCCTACTCGCTCGACGACGTGATCGCCCGCCTCCGCAGAGGAGGCAACCCCTTTTATGGCTGGGACGGCAAGATGATCGGCGACTTCGATGAACCCGACCCGCGCATCAAGCCGTTCATGGAGCGGCTTCGCCCCCTTTGCGGTCCTGAGCTTGGCTTTCATCGCCGAATCGCGCCGTTGTTGACTAAGAAGGGGTTGAAATCACTCCTCGCCGGCGACGAGCGCGATGGAGTCGACGACCTTGCCAACAAGGGCAACGGCAAGAAGGTCCAGAACGACCGCGAGGCGGCCACGGAGCGACCGGTGGCCGCAGAGGTCGAGGACGAGTCCGGCCCGTGGCACGCTTACCTGGAGGACGACGAGGAGAACAACTCGTGCATTTACCTGCAGGAGGGGGACGATCGCGAGAATCGTGAATTGTTTGAAATAGTCGAACACGATGTGCGCGACAACATGCCGGGCCAAGACACTGACTACTTGCGAGCCGCCGAAGAAGAGGCGAGGGATCGCAATCGCGCGGAATCTACCAAGTGAAGTTCAGCAGCAGTCGCCGTTCTTAGTTCGATTGGCTGCGAAGTCCTAAGCGATCCTTTCGTAGCCGACCAACGTGGTCCGGCGCTGCTTCCAAAGGTTGTGGGCGCCAGCCCCGGCTTCGCAACGTCAGGTTCTCGCCCAGCTCTTGCGAAGCAAGAGATCGAAAAGGAAGATTTTCGCGTTCGGAAATTCCCGTGCTACCTGCCAGTTGGAAAACGCGTCTTCGGCGGCGATGATGAAAGTGAGAGCCTTCAGCCTGCTCCACTTCGACGAGACGTCGTAGTCAGCGGAGTGACGGGCCTCTTGCAAATCGTGGAAAGCCTGCGAAACGTCCTTAACCTCAGCCTCTATGGGGAAGGTGAGCAACTGAGCGATCTCGGGGGTCTTGAAGTTCGCGGCTCCGGTCGCTTTTGCATATATTTTGCATACCTCTTTCATGTCGCCATGAGCGAAGGCCCTGCGGACCTTTGCGCGGGCAGCGGCGTTTAGGCGAGAGCCAACGGTGGCGGAGCCTTCGGACACAAGCAGATGGAAGACCGCGTAATAAGCAGACGAAACTGCTCGGCGCAGATTGGCCTGCTTTGGTTTGCCCTTGTCAACTGTCGCTAGATGCCGGGCTTGCGCCAGGAGGTCGTGCTCGAGAGCCACCTTAATCGGTGACGAGCTGAACGTAAGGCCAGAGGCTCACGTTCTTGTCGAGAATAGAGCGAGCCACCGATTTCCGAAAATCGCTGAGCTTGCGCACCTTTTGCGCTGACGGGCTGTTGTCGTTCGCGACATGAAGGTTCACCCACACGGCGGGAACGCCGGTCGAATCTTCGGCAAATTGATAGTCGACCGCCGTCACCTCGTCAGGGCGAACGATGGATTTCACAATGCTTTTAATCAACTCTTCTTCGTTCATTTTTGCCTCCGACAAATGCGGGCGGTGCTACATATAACTGAATTATCTCGCTTTTTTCCTAACTCTTACCGTAACAGCCACTCCACAAACGCGCAACAGGTCTAAAAGCCGACTACGAGAAATTGGAGCGAAATCCGACGGGCAGGTTCCCATCGGATGGGTGGGTAGTCATGTTCATCGCGGACTGCGGAAAAGTAGAACACTAATCAAGGAGCGCCATAAGGGCGTCACAGGAAGACTTTTCAGAAAAACTATAGGTTCTAAGCGCCTTAGAAAGTCATGCGCGGATACTGCTGCATCATTGGGGTGTGGGCTGCAAAACTACCGGCGATTTCTGCACCCTGATTTTTTTCTTTTTGCATCAATGACTTGGCGCGTTTTCGCGTTCCTTCGTGCATGTATTTCCCTTCTTGCCGATCCATCGCATGTACGATTTTGGGTGATCAACAGTCGAGACTTGTTGTTTCTATCAATGACTTGCCCAGGCGGTGCCTTGTCCATCATTTTGACAGGCCGCTGTGCATCGCTTTTCCCGATCAAAATCAAGACCTGTTGGAGCTTGCGGGCTGCGCGCAGATGTCTGGCGCGGTGGCATGGTGCATATGCTGCTTTACCGGGGGCTGAGCGGGCATGCACCGCACTGAACTACTCCGGCAGTCTATGCTTTCGGAATGCCTGCCAGATGGCGCAGGAGATTTTGAGGACGACGCAGGCGACCAGCGGGGCGGCGAGCATGCCGGTTGTGAAAAGCGCGCCGCCCATGCTGGGGACGCTAATCTTTGCTGACCCAGGCATTAGCGGGCCGATGCCCCGTTTCTTATGTGTCTGATTTTTGATCGCCTGCAGCAGGCATGGCGTCGAACCGCCTTTACTGGTGCTTTGGCAGCTTTACCGAGAAGACAGTGCCGCCCTGCGCCGTTGAGGTCACGTCGATGCTACCGCCGTGGGCCAGGGCGATCTCGCGCGCGACAAACAGCCCGAGTCCCATGCTGGTACTGGGGCGCCCCGCGCTTTCCTCTCCAACGGCAAGCTGCACCATCGCGCTGAAAATCGTCTTCAGGGATTCTGGCAGAATGGGCGTCCCCTCGTTGCACACGGAGACGCAGACAGAGTCATGGTTGCCTGAGAGCGCCGCATGCACGGCCGTATGGGCTTGCCGGTACTGTGCGGCGTTGGCCAGCAAGTTCATGATGACTTGCTGCACGCGCACGGCGTCAAACTCGCCGACAAGTTCTTTGCCAAGTTCAAGCTCGAACACGCACTCCGGGTTCGCCAGACGCGCATCATTAATTGCCGCCTGGGCAATCTCTCCCATGTCGCAGCTCTGCGGCGCAATTGGCATCTTTCCGCCGAGCTGGGTACGGGAGTATTCCAGCAAATCATTGACCATGGCTGTCATCGTGGCGGCGCTGCGGCTCAAGCGCTGCCCGGTAGCGACGTTTCTGCTGGCGTCCTCTGGCGAGCGCGTGAGTAACAGCCCGGCCATGCTAATGGCCGACAGCGGGGTTCGCAAATCATGGCCGAGGATTGCGAGGAAGCGGTCCCGCGTTTCGCCGCTGCGGTCCGCGAAGGTGACGGCCGACTCTGCCAGTGCCTGGTCGACCGCCTCATTAAAACGAACAATGTCTTCCGTCACATCCTTGTCGAACACAGCGATCTCGGCGAGCCACAAGCGCAGGACGCTGGCGCGAAGCGCCCTGAACTCTGCGGTGAGCTGAACCAATGTGAATCCGCTGTTTTCCCTCAAGGTGCCGTGGATGGAAGCGGCGCTCGCTGGGAACTTGTCGGTGGCGTGTCCCAAGGATTTTTCCACGCCTTCAATTTCATTTTGCGGCGTATCGATGTCAACGGCGATCGCCAGCAGCATTTGCTTTGCATGGTCGCGCAAGGACTTGCGGTTCATGCCCGCAGCGGCGGGGAAAAGGGTTTCTGCGAAGGAATCCCAAGCAGTAAGGATTTTCTCGGAGTTGGCGTTGATGTAGGAGGAGAGTTTCATGGGCGCTTCGAACGCAGGTCAACGAGCGTTGTATTTCATTCTAGGCCTTGGAGTAGCCGCCAATGAATCCCAGATTCAAGCTGTTGCATGACCTTTGCATACATTTGTGTGTCAGGTGGGGGCCACCCGCTCAAGAGCTCGCGCGGTGGCTTGTCGCAATTCCGCCGCCATCGCACAAGCCAGCGTCAGCCGACGTAGCAGCCACGGCGTCAGGTCTGCTGTGACCAGCGGGTCGGGGCGGGGCTGGAAAGGCTGGCCGGATGTGGGCAAGCCGGTAAATGCATCTGCATTGGCTGCAGCTAGTGCAGGGTCGGTGGCTTCGGCCAGCTCTGCGGCTATGCATTGGGCGGCGTGTGCCAGGGCTGGTGATGCCACGGCCATGTCGAGTTGCGTGCGGCGCAGCAACAGCATCGATTTGACTGCGGTGAGCTGGGCCAGCAACTGGTAGCTGCGCGCCTGTAGAGCCTCAAGCGGCTCAAGCGCTGGGCGCACATGCCGCGGCTCGGACAGCGTGCGCTGGGTTGCCAGCGTCAGGTCTGACAGGCTGTTGTAGGCATCGCGCCTGGCCAGACGCCAGGGCAGGTCCGACGTCTGCGCGTCGTCGAGCAGCGCCAGCGCCATCCGCGCATGCAGCAGTTGCGCGCGGGCACTGCGCCTGATCAGCACCGGTATCTGGTTGCGCTCCCAGGTTGGCAGCACATAGCTGAAGATCCACGCGATCAGCGCGCCTAGCAGTGTGTCGGCCACCCGCTCGCCGATGGCAAAGGTGGGCGCCACGCCGACCAGCAGCATGTGAGCCTGCAGCAGCCCGGCCATTGTTGCGGCAATCGAGGTGTAGAAATAGCGCCGGAGCGCAAACGCATGCGCCAGACCCATGCTGAGCGCGACCACCAGAAAGATCGCGCGAGCCCCTGGATGCGCGGCCAGCACCAGCATCACCAGTGCGCAACCGACCAGCGTACCAGTCACCCGCGCATTGCGGCGCTGAAGTGTCTGCGCCAGATTTCCGCGCATCACAACCACGATGGTCAGCATGATCCAGTATTCATGCGCCACCCACGGCAGGTGCAGCGACACGACATAGCCCGTGCCTAGCGCCAGCGTGGCCCGCAGGGCATAGCGCAGTGCCGGTGCACGCCATGCTAGCTGGCCGAGCAGCGGTTTCCAGGACCAGGAGGTCGCGCTGACAAACAGCT
>JANYFF010000113.1 GCA_025362825.1 Polaromonas sp.
TTGTTGATTCCAAATGAACTCTGGGCCAATTTAGCAAGAATTCCAGTCGAAAACTGAGCCACGTTATCCACATATCCTGCTTATTTTTTAGCAGGGGTACAGGAGTGATAGACGTGGGAACCCTCAGCAAACTTAGGCGTATGGTTTTACGTGAGAACGTATCTGTGCGCGAAGCGGCCAGACGGCTGCGCATTTCCAGAAACACGGCAGCGAAGTGGCTCAACGAGCCACAGATGGTGGAGCCGAGTTACCCGCAGCGTGCGGCGGTGCCAAGCTTGCTGGACCCGTATCGGGAGCAGTTGTCGAGTTGGTTAAAGACCGATAGTTATCGTGGCAAACGTGAGCGCCGTAGCGTGCGGGCTTACTTTGAGGCGATTCGTGCCATGGGTTTTACTGGCAGCAAGAATCTGGTCTATGGCTATTGCAGCAACTGGAAGCAAGAGCAAGCGAACGCCCCGCGCAATGCCGGGTTCGTACCGCTGAGCTTTGAGCTCGGCGAGGCCTTCCAGTTTGACTGGAGTTGCGAATACGTGGTGATTGGCGGCTTGCGCAAACGCCTGGAAGTGGCGCACACCAAGTTGGCGGCCAGTCGGGCGTTCGTGCTGGTGGCGTACTTCACCCAGTCGCACGAAATGCTGTTTGACGCGCATACCAAGGCCTTTGAAGTGTTCGGTGGTGTACCCAAGCGCGGTATCTACGACAACATGCGCACGGCCGTGGACAAGGTGGGTAAAGGCAAGGAGCGTAGCGTCAATGCCCGGTTTGAATCGATGACTGGGCATTACCTGTTTGAGGCCGAGTTCTGCAACCGCGCAGCGGGCTGGGAGAAGGGTCGCGTAGAGAAGAATGTGCAAGACCGGCGCCGACACATCTGGCGCGAGGCGGCCGAGAAGCGCTGGGCCAGTCTTGCAGAGCTCAACACCTGGTTGCTGCAGGCCTGCCAGGACAGCTGGCATGATCTCAAGCATCCGGACTGGCCGGAGCTCACGGTAGCTGACGTCATGCAGGATGAGCGTAGCCGCCTGATGGCCTTACCCAAGGCATTTGATGGCTACGTAGAGCAGCCAACGCGGGTAACCTCCACGGCGCTGATTCACTTCCAGCGCAACCGCTACAGCGTGCCTTGTGAATGGGTGAACACGGTGGTGAGCTTGCGAGCCTATCCAGAAATCCTGCGCGTCGTTGACAGCTACGGCGAGGTAGTCGATTTGGTGCGCAGCTTCGAGCGTGATCAGACCTTTTATGACTGGCGCCACTACATCAGCCTAATAGAGCGCAAGCCCGGAGCGCTGCGCAACGGCGCGCCCTTCAAGACCATGCCTGAGCCGCTGCAAGAACTGCAGCGGCAGTTGCTCAAGAACGCTGGCGGTGACCGTGTGATGGCGCAGGTACTCAGCGCCATCCCATTGCATGGCCTGGACACTGTTCTGGTAGCCATCGAGATTGCCCTTGAGGGAGGACGGGCGAGCGCCGAGCATGTTCTGAACACGCTGGCTCGGCTTAAGGATGCTGCACGTCCGTTGGCCGCGCCGCAGATCGATACGCCGCTGACCTTACAAACACCGCCATTGGCCAACGTCATGCGTTACGACAGTCTGCGCATCCAGGAGGTCCGCCATGTCTAATGACATCGTTGCCGCGCTGAAGGGCTTGAGTCTGCATGGCATGGCCAGCGCCTGGCCAGAGGTGCTGGGCACGGCGCGCATCAAAACGCTGGACCATGAAACGGTACTGCACCAGTTGCTCAAAGCGGAATCGGCACAGCGTGAGGTGCGCTCCATGGCCTACCAAATGCGTGTGGCACGCTTCCAGTCGCATCGAGACTTGGCCGGGTTCGACTTCACACAGGCCCATGTAGATGAGGCTCTGGTGCACGATCTGCATCAGATGAAGTTCCTGGAGTCGGCGCACAACGTGGTGCTCATTGGTGGGCCGGGCACTGGCAAGACGCATCTAGCTACCAGTCTTGGGGTTGCAGCGATTCGTAGTCATGGCAAACGAGTGCGGTTCTTCTCCACGGTCGAGTTGGTCAACGCCCTGGAACTGGAGAAGACGCAGGGCAAGTCAGGCCAGATGGCCTACCGCCTGATGTACGTGGACATGGTGATTCTGGATGAAATGGGCTACTTGCCGTTCACGCAATCCGGCGGGGCACTGCTGTTCCATTTGCTGTCCAAGCTCTACGAGCGAACCAGCGTGGTGATCACCACCAATCTGAGCTTCTCGGAATGGGCCAGCGTGTTTGGTGATGCCAAGATGACAACGGCACTGCTGGACCGACTTACCCATCATTGCCACATCGTGGAGACAGGAAATGAAAGCTGGCGATTCAAGAATTCCAGTGCGCATATCAAGCCAGTACGCAAAGCCAGCAAGTCAAAAACACCTAAAGGAGAAGCTCCAGATGTAGACTTATCCACAATCGACTAGCCAAAATTACCTTTAAATCGTGTGGCTCAATATTCGATTGGAATCTGGCTCAGTTTGTCGCTGGAATCAACA
>JANYFF010000145.1 GCA_025362825.1 Polaromonas sp.
AGCAGCGGCGGCGCAGAAGTTGATTTGCTGCTGGCCTGGCCCAATGGCGAGCTGTGGGCCATAGAGGTCAAGCGCTCGCTCAGCCCCAAAGTAGAGCGCGGTTTTCATGCAGCCTGTGAAGACCTGTCGCCGGCGCGCAAGCTGGTGGTTTATCCGGGTAGCGAATCGATTCCGTTGCGCAATGATGTGACCGCCGTACCGCTGGATGTGTTGTGCCGCGACTTGGTCGAAAAAGCTTAAGCAATTACGAGAAAGAGAGTTTTATGAACAGGATGTGGCGCTATTAATCAAGTTGAAAGCGCATGAGTTCAATGGGCATCCGACAAGCCACCGAAGCCGCCAAGGCTCTGATGGCGTGGACCAAAGCCAAATACTCCTTTTTTAATAGCCTACTGTGTCCGCTTTCCGGGGGCTACAAGCTTTTTTAGCTCAAAAATTGACGTTTTTGCCTGCGTAGGCCATTTAAGCGCAGGACGACTGCCTTTTAAGCTGCCATACGGCTTCGCGCCCAGTCCTGGCTGCGAAGCATGGTGGGCAGGAACTGGCTGACCATGTCGCTGGTGGTCAGGCGTTCGGCCCGCGTTGAGATGCTCATGGCGGCAACGATGGCACCGTCGGGCCTGTAGAGCGGAATGGCGATGGAGCGGACGCCCAGCTCAATTTCTTCATCGCAGGTCGCATAGCCGGTTTCGCGGCACGCCTGCAGCAGCCTGGCCAGGCCGCTCATCGTGACTTCAGTCTGCGTGGTCAGGCGCTCCATCGGCATCGCCCTCACCAGTGGCGTCCATTCATCGGCCGGCAACCATGCCATCAGCACACGGCCGGCCGCCGAGCAGTACAGCGGCAGGTGCGAACCGACGCCCAGCCCCAGCCGCAGCGTACGGCGCGCGGTAGAGCGCGCTGCAATCACAACCGCATGCCCGTCCAGCACCGACAGCGAAGCTGATTCACGCGTCTTCTCGCTCAGTGCATCAAGCGCGGGCTGCAGCAGGCGCGGCAGGCCGGTAGAGGCTGCATAGGCATGGGCGATCCGCAAGGCGCCGTGGCCGAGCCAAAAATACTTGCCGTCGGTACGCGCATAGCCGGCATCGCAGAGCGTGATGAGGCAACGCCTGGCAGAGGCCGGGCTGATGCCCGCACGCACGGCAGCCTGGCTCAGCGTCATGCGGACGTGGGACGAATCGAAACATTCCATCAGGCGCAGGCCTTTCAGCAAGCCGCCCATCTGGTCACGGTTGCGCGGCTGTTCCGGGGGTTCGGTAATGTCTGGCGCGAGCTTGCTCATGGGTAGTTGGGAGTTTCGATGTTCAAAACGCTGATTTTGCGCTATGCGCAATAAATGCTTTTGCAACCAGGCGCTGGCCGTTAGGCTCGGACCACACAACAGCTCCTGACGCAAGTCCTGCAAAACACCTCATGTGCCCTATCGATACGCCCATCCAGCCAGCCGTCATCCATGGCCCGCAAACCAGCGCCCAACGCCTTGCCAGACAATGGCCAGCCGAAGGCTTTACCCGCGCACCCTATTGGGTTTATAGCGATGCAGACATCTATGCGCAGGAGCAGGCAAAGATCTTTCGCGGCAAGACCTGGAACTATCTCGGCCTGGAAGCCGAAGTCCCCGGCGTCGGCGACTACAAGACCACGTATATCGGCGAGACCTCGGTACTCCTGACACGCGCCGAAGACGGCTCGCTGAACGCGATGGTCAACCGCTGCGCGCACCGCGGCAACATGGTCTGCCGCGAGGCATTTGGCAGCGCCAAAAAGCTCAACTGCGTCTATCACGCCTGGAACTACAACCTCAAGGGTGACCTGACCCATGCAGCTTTCAGCAAGGGCCTGCGCGGTGAGGGCGGCCTGCCGAAAGATTTCGACATGGCACAGCACGGCCTGCAGAAACTGCGCGTCGCCACGTTGTGCGGGCTGGTGTTTGCGACCTTCTCTGCAGAAACCGAACCGCTTGAGGAATGGCTGGGCGACGTGGCAGCCGGCATACGCCGCGTGCTGCACAAGCCGCTCAAGGTGCTTGGCTACGACACCCAGCGCATCCACGCAAACTGGAAGGCATACCACGAGAACCCGCGCGACTCCTACCACGCGAACATTCTGCACACCTTTTACGGCACCTTCGGGCTGTCACGACAGTCGCAGGAATCAGGCATGGTGCTGGACAGCGCTGGACGGCATGTTTACTTCTATACCAAGGCAGGAACCGAAAAAGGCGGTGCAGAAGACAAGGCCGCGGCAGATGCACTGCGTTCAAACAATGACCAGTTGACGCTGGAAGACCCCAGCATTCTGAAATGGCGCGATGAATTCGGAGATGGCGTCAGCGTGCAGATTTTGACGACCTATCCGTCCTTCGTGCTGCACCAGATTGCCAACAGCCTGGCGACGCGCCAACTGCTGCCCAAAGGTCCAACCCAGGCCGACCTGGTCTGGACCTATTTCGGGTTTGCAGACGACGACGAGGAAACCACCCGCGTGCGCCTGATGCAGGCCAACCTGGCCGGCTCGGCAGGCATGATCTCGGTCGAGGATGCTGCCGTCTGCGAAATGATGCAGCGCGCCATGGGCGATGGCCAGGAGGGCAGCTCCTTCATCGAAATGGGTGGGCGCGAACTGGACAGCGGTGGGGCCAGCAAACTGTCCGAGCGCGCCATACGCAATTTCTGGCACAACTACCGCAAGGACATGGACCTGTGATGAACGCACCCGCCAACACCCTGCAACCCGCCTTTGCCCCGAGCCTCAATCGGCCTCACGAACAGCACTTTCGCGCAGTTGAAAACCTCATTTATGAATGGGCCCGAGCCATCGATGAAAACCGGGTAGAGGCTATTTGCGGCCTGCTCGCGCCGCAGGGCCGCTACACCGTCATGTCGCGCTTCAACCATGACCGCCAATTGCCTATGGCGGTCATCAATTGCCACAGCGCGGCGCAATTGCGCGACCGCATCAAATCGATGCGCATTGCCAACATCTACGAGCCCCATCATTACCGGCACATGGTCTCCGGCGTGCAGATTACCGGCGAGGAAGACGGCGCGCTGGTCGTGCGTTCAAACTACCTTCTCGTGCGCACCATGGAGCTCGATGGTGAGATGATGATTTATTCAACCGGGCAATGCCACGACCTGGTGGATGTGACGCCTCAAGGCGCGTTCTTCAGGAGCCGGAAATTCATCTACGACTCACGTGCGATTGAAACCCTGATGGTCATACCCCTCTAGGCCAACACCAACACCAACACCCAGGCGAGACAAACTCATGCTGACACCTCGACAAAACCGCCGTCATTTCATGGCCGCATCGCTCGCCCTGGGGGCCGCATGGCCTGCTGGCGGGGCACTGGCCCAGGCTGGCGGCGCGTGGCCGCAAAAACTCATTCGCATTGTGGTTCCCAACCCGGCGGGCGGCACCGCCGATTTGCTGCCGCGCCTGATTTCCGAGCAGTTGGGCATCCGGCTGGGTCAGTCCATCATCATCGACAACCGGCCTGGTGCTGCCGGCAATATTGCTGCCGAATATCTTTTCAACGCAGAGCCCGACGGCTACACGCTGATGGCGGCACCGCCGCCGCCACTGTCCATCAATGTCAGCCTGTACCCCAAGCTGAATTACGACCCGGCGAAATTCGTACCCATCACCATCCTCGCGCTGGTGCCGAATGCGCTGATGATCCACCCGTCGCTGCCGGTGCAAACCGTACAGGAGTTCATTGCCTATGCCAAAGCCAATCCCGACAAGCTGAGCTATGCGTCACAGGGCAATGGATCAACCGCACATTTGACAGCTGAACTGTTCAAGCTCAAAACCGGCACGCGCATGGTGCATGTGCCTTACAAGGGCGATGCACCCGCGATGGCCGACCTGCTGGCAGGCCATGTCAATGTGATGTTTGGCAATGTCGCGGCTGCGGCTGCGCACGTGCGAAGCGGCAAGCTGCGTCTGTTGGCAGTTACCAGCAGCAAGCGCGTCGCGTCCATGCCCGACATTCCGGCTCTCAACGAGGTCGTACCCGGTGTGGTTGCAGTGGCCTGGTTTGCGCTGGTGGCGCCGCCACGTACGCCGCCGGCAATTGCAGCCCGCCTGTCGGCTACCGTGGCCGACATTCTGCGGTCACCGGATATTGCCAGGCGTTATGCCGAAGTCGGAGCCCAGCCGGTGGGTGACACGCCGCAAGAGATGGCCGCATGGATGAAGGAAGACACCGAGCGCTGGCGTGCCGTCATCAAGGCGGGCAATATCGGCGTCGATTGAACGCCCGCCACGCCTTTTATGACGTCGTGCAAATTTTCCCGGGGCTTAACCGGGTTTCATTCATTGCAGGCTTCAGCTGGCGAAGCAATACATCAGGCCGGCGCCGCCTGTGGCCTTGAGCGAATCCATATCGCAGGCCTTGCTGGGGTGCGATGAATTCCATGATTTTGCTTCGGACGTGTCGGTCAAACCCATACGGTCATGATGGCCGAGCATGGCCGAGCCACCGCTGCTTTTTGTCCAGTTGCCGCAGGTCATGTCCTGGTCACCCTCGAAAGCGCGGCCTTCTGCGGTGGAACCGGTCAGTATGTCGTGCATGTTGACCTCATCGCCACGGCCACTGATGATTTCACCCCTTTCATTGAGGTCGGTCTGCTTGCCAAGCTTGTTGCCGTCGCTGTGCAGTTCTTCCACGCTATTGGCGATGACTACGCCCTTTGCGTTTTGCCAGGGGCCTCTGCCAATACGATCGCGCGCATTGATTGCGGCCCGGCCATTCATGGCGCTGTTGCTGAGGTAGGCGTGCCAGGTACGGCGGCCGGCGCCCACGTTACCCGCGAGTTGTTGGCAATACATGTCAGCACCGACCAAACCGCCGAGATCGCCGCCCTTGCCCGGATTGACACTGGTCACAAAAAACGTCATGTCGCTGGGCAGCGGACTGCCCCCTGTTGAACAGGCGCCAAGGGCCAGCGCGGCGCCCAAAACGGAAGCGGCAGCCAGTGTGAGTGATCGGCTTTTGGAGCCTTTGGAGCCTTGGAGTAAGCGGGGAAAGTTCATGTTGAGTCCTTGGCCTGAATAAATTGACAGCCAGCAGGTGTCAGGCAGCAGCACCGCAAGCATGGGATGAGCTGGCAGCGTAACGCAGGGCGGGACCGAAAAGCAGGCAAATGTGCCAGACAAATGCTCAAAAGCGGGTAAGTACCCATCCCAAGCTGAAAGCCAAGTTGCTTCTAATCGTTTGTCGCTTTGCTGCCGTCCGCCGCTGGCGAAAAGGCGGTTGAAGGGCGGTTCAGCGATCAGGCAAGCTCTGCGGTCGGGTTGCGCCCCATTAAGAGCGCGACGGCTTCCGTCGGGGTGATCCGGCCGTCCAGCAAGGCCACCACAGCCTGTGAAATCGGCATGTCTATACCGAGCCCCGTAGCGCGTTGAACCACCGTGCGGGCGCAGTAAACGCCTTCGGCCACATGACCGAGCGATTGCACCGCCTGCTCAAGCGTCTGGCCTCGCGCCAGCGCAAGGCCGACCTTGCGATTGCGGCTCAAGTCCCCGGTCGCGGTCAGCACCAGATCACCCAGGCCCGACAGGCCGGTAAAGGTTTCGTGCCGTGCACCCAAGGCAACCCCGAGACGCGTCATTTCAGCCAGACCGCGGGTTATGAGGGCAGCGCGGGCATTCAGACCCAGGTTCAGGCCATCACATAGCCCTGTGGCAATGGCCAGTACATTTTTGACGGCACCGCCGACCTCGACCCCAACGATGTCATCGTTGGCATAGACCCGTAGCGTCGGGCTGTGAAAGGCGGCCACGAGTGCATCACGAACT
>JANYFF010000159.1 GCA_025362825.1 Polaromonas sp.
GCGCCGACGATTACATCACCAAGCCCTTCCGGCCAGGGGAGTTGCGCGAAGCGGCAGTTGCCCAGTTAAATCGTCGTGAAATGCGCGAAGCAGCGCAGGCCACGGCGATCGAGACTGCCGTCGTGTCGGCGCTGGAGGAGCAGCGCCACAAACTCTCGAAGCTGTATGAACAGAAGCTGGCTGCGGAACTCAGCGAAAAGTGGCCTGTTGCCGGGGGCGATACCGAAGACGAGCAATTTGCCAGTGCCACGGTGCTGTTTGTGGATGTGTTGAACTACGCTGCGCTGGCCGAAAAGCTGTCTGTTGAAGAACTCAGCGAGACGGTGCGCCGCTTCTACAGCAATGCCGGCGACACGGTTCACCTGTTCGGCGCACGCCATATGCAATTTGTCGGCGAAGCACTGCTCGCCATATTTGTGGACAGCACCGACACTCTTTCGGTCAATCATGGCCTGCGTGCCGCGCGGGCTGCACTCGGCCTGGTTGATGCCGCCAAGCGGGTACAGAAATACCTTGACGGGCAGTTTCCTGACCGGCTCCTGCCGCCCTTCGCTGTCGGCGTGGCCCTGCACAGCGGCCTCGTGACTCTTGCCAAACTGCAGGACCCCTTACATGGCGAGGTCAGGATATTGCCAGTGGGCGACGCGGTGAATGCAACCTTCCTGCTGCAAAAGCAGGCGAGCGCTGCGGGCTGGACCATTGTTGCGAGTGTGCCCATGCTGCGCGGCATCACGGGCGCGGCCAAAATTGGCGCGCGGGCGCTGATCAACCTGCCGGGCCGTACGCGGCCCATGGATGCAGCCGAGTTGCTGTCCCTGGCGACCTGATTTATATCCAAGGTTTTCACAGCATGCCTGTCTTGCCGCGCAGACCATCTTTCTCACTGCGCCACATGCTGGTGGTCAGCCTGCTGTTGTTTGCGCTGTTGCCGGCGCTGGGCGTGACCTGGCTCTTGGCCCGCGGCAGCACGCAGGCGGTTGGCGAGCTTGCCAACCAGGTGGTGAGCAATGTGGCGCTCAGGGTGCAGACCGAAACCGAAAACCACCTGCAGCAGGCTCATACCCTGATGAATGGCCTGTTTCCAGTCGCACTGGATGCACAGCAAACCCGCCAGGCCAGAAAGTGGCTGGAGCAACCTGCATCGTTTGAGGCGATGGCTTTCGCCCTGACGCGTCAATCGGTAGGTACGCCAGCGCTCTACATGGGCACGGTCAAGGGCAACTTTTTTGGTGTCGAGCAAACCGCCCGTGGTGTCGAGGTCAGCGTGCGCGAGTTGCGCGACGGCGCGGGCACGCCAAGGCACTTCTTTCTGGCCAGCCAACCTGGTGACCGCTCGGTCCGCCTGCCTGATGAGGCTGGCAGCTATGAGCCGCGCACCCGGGCCTGGTACGAGGCCGCCCTGCGTGCCGGCGGGCGGGTGTTCTCGCCCATCACCATTTCAGCGGCGCAGAAGCAGCTGGTCATCACGCTGGCGCAACCGGTGTATGACGACTTCTCAGGCGTTGCCGGTGTGTTTGCCACAGACTTGCGGCTGCAGAGACTGGCTGATTTCCTGCGGACGCAAGTCATCAGCTCGCATGGCGCTGCCTATCTGGTGGATGAAAAAGGCCTGCTGGTGGCAACGTCGGCGGGTGATACGCTGTACCGGGACCAGGGCGGCACACCCGAGCGCGTCAAGCCCGATGACAGCCGCAACCCGGTGATCCGGGCGAGCTATGCCGCGCTTGAAAAGGGGCTGCGTAAAAAGTCTTCCGATGCGGTGATGGCCGAAGGCTTTGTGGACCGCTCGGTGTCCCTGAACCGGCTTCCGATGGCAGGTGATGCGCTGATTGCCGTCCGGCGTCCTTTTGGCGATGAGCTGGGCCTGCGCTGGACGCTGGTCGTCGCCGCACCCGAGAGCGACTTCACCATCGCCACCCACCGCGCCCTGATGGTGTCGCTGGGCGTGATTGCTGCAGTGCTGCTGCTTGGCATGCTGGTTGCGCTGTATGTGGCACAGCGGCTCAGCCAGCGGCTGGAGCTGCTCGGGCAGGCCGCGCAGGAGCTGAGCCGCGGCAAGGTGCCGAATATCGACCAGACCACCTATATCCGCGAAGTCATGCAGCTCTCGCAAGTGCTGCATGACAGCGCCGAAAAGCTCGAAAGTTATCGGACCGAAGTACAGTCCAAGACTGAGGCCATTGAAGATGCCAACCAGCAACTTGAAGCGCGGGTCGCCAGTCGCACATCGGAGCTGGAGGCTTCGCGTGAGGAAGCCCTTCAGGCAGCCAGGGCGAAAGCGGCTTTCCTGGCCACCATGAGCCACGAGATACGCACGCCTTTGAACGGTGTGCTGGGCATGAGCACGCTGCTGGCCGAAACCCGGCTGGACGAAGAACAGACCGATTACCTGCAAACCATCCGGCTGTCGAGCGACCAGCTGCTGGGCGTCATCAACGACATTCTGGATTTCTCGAAAATAGAGTCTGGCAAGCTCGACCTGGAGTCCGAGCCGCTGAGCCCGCGCAGCGCGGTTGAAGAAGCCTGCGACATAGCCGCATCCAGGGCGCGCGAAAAAGGGCTTGAGCTGATCATCGACGTCACAGAGGCCGCGGGTGACGGTGATCGCGCCGTGCCGCAGGCTATTTTGGGCGACGTCACGCGGCTGCGTCAGGTGCTGATCAACCTGATCAACAACGCCATCAAATTCACCGACAAAGGTGAGGTCGCTGTCCATGTGCGGCGGCTGGATGGAACGTCGCCAGGGTTCGCATCGCTTGAGTTTCGTGTCACCGACACCGGCATAGGCATTCCGCCCGACAGACTGGACGCGCTGTTCCAGGCCTTTGTCCAGGTCGACACGTCGACCACGCGCAAATACGGCGGTACGGGGC
>JANYFF010000199.1 GCA_025362825.1 Polaromonas sp.
GTCCCAAATGGTGACGCCGCGCTCCTTCAGCCAGTTGTTATCGCTGGAACCCTGCAGAAACCAGAGCAGTTCATGCACGATTGATTTCAGGTGGACTTTTTTGGTCGTGACCAGCGGGAAACCTTCGTTCAGGTCAAAGCGCATCTGGTAGCCGAAGACGCTTTTTGTACCGGTGCCGGTGCGGTCGGCCTTGAAGACGCCGTGAGTGTCCACATGACACATGAAGTCTTCGTACTGGGAGCGGACGGGAAATTCTTTCAAAATATTTAACGGTGTCTGCATTTCAATATGCTCCAAAAAGAATTTCAAGAGCACCGACAACAGCATGTTTTATACTTATTTTATCGTGCGCAAATCCATCAAGTTTTACCCAGGGTGTCATCGTCCTATGTGCTGTCCAAACAATTGAATCGCCTGACTTTTAACGGTTGACATCCATACGGGTTTATGACCAGCACTTAGGTCCCAGGCTGCTCATAATGCACTCCCAGGTCGGCACCCATCCAGTTGCCGTATTGACGCAATCTTTGGAAGGCCTCCCATAATTTGCAGACGAGGCAAATTTGCCGCGCAATGGGTTCTAGTTTTAGGCTCTCTAGCCCTTCCTATGGCTTTCAAACTTAAATAGGGAAAAGCCGCTCTGCGGCTTCAAGCGTGTTCACCAGCAGCATGGTGATGGTCATGGGGCCAACGCCGCCGGGTACCGGTGTGATGTAGCCAGCGACAGCGTTCACGCCGTCAAAATCAACATCGCCGCAGAGCTTGCCTTCATCGTTGCGGTTCATGCCGACGTCAATCACCACGGCGCCGGGCTTGACCATATCTGCCGTCAACACATTGCGTTTGCCAACAGCGGCCACGATGACATCGGCTTGCAAGGTCATGGCCTTGAGGTCTTTGGTGCCGCTGTGGCAAATCGTGACAGTGGCATTTTTTTGCAGCAGCATCAGAGCCATCGGTTTGCCGACGATGTTGCTGCGGCCAATGACCACCGCATGCTTGCCCTTGAGGTCATAGCCGATGCTTTCCAGCATCTTCATGCAGCCGTAGGGTGTGCAGGGCCAGAAGCCCGGCTGGCCCACCATCAGCGCGCCGGCGCTGGCAACATGAAAGCCGTCCACGTCTTTTTCTGGCGAAATGGCTTCAATGACTTTTTGTGCGTCGATGTGGGCCGGTAGCGGCAACTGCACCAGGATGCCGTGGATGGCCGGGTCGCGGTTGAGCGCATCGACCCGCGCCAGTAATTCGGCTTCGGTCAGCGTGGCCGGGTATTGCTCCAGCACCGAATGCAGGCCGTTGTCCTGGCAGGCCTTGACCTTGTTGCGCACATACACCTGGCTGGCGGCGTTTTCACCGACCAGCACCACGGCCAGGCCGGGCGTGATGCCGCGTGCAAGCAGGGCTGCAGCTCGGGCTGCAACGTCTGCGCGTAGCTGTTTGGAAAGGACGTTGCCGTCAATAAGTTGGGCCGTCATTAAATTGCATCTTTGAAGTAAAAACGCCCGCTAGTCCAGGAACTAGGGGCGCAGGCAGCTATAAAAAATATAGCGCGGTGTGTTCAGGCCTTGGGTGCAGTGGAGCCCAGGGCAATCTTGAGCAAGTCGGCCACGGTGTTGGCGTTGAGCTTTTCCATGATATTGGCGCGGTGCGCTTCTACCGTCTTGATGCTGATGCCGAGGTCGTCGGCGATCTGCTTGTTCAGGCGACCCGCCACGATGCGTTCAAGCACCTGGGTCTCACGAGAGGTGAGCTTGGCCAGCAGGGCATCGCGGCTGGCGGATTGCTGGTGACCAGCGAAAGTCTCTTTGGCCTGCTCCAGCATGCGCTCGACCAGGTTGACGAGGGCTTCTTCCTGAAAGGGCTTCTGGATGAAGTCCATCGCGCCTTTTTTCATGGTGTTTACCGCCATGGGCACGTCGCCGTGACCGGTAATGAAAACGATGGGCAGCGGTGATTTGCGCTCAACCAGGCGGTCCTGCAATTCCAGGCCGGTCATACCGCCCATGCGGATGTCAACGATCAGGCAGGCCACTTCGCGCGCGTCGTAGCGACTCAGGAACGTTTCGGCCGAGTCGTAGCAGCGCACCCGGTAGTCCTTGCCTTCAAGCAGCCACTGCAGCGAGTCGCGCACGCCCTCGTCATCATCAACGACGTAGACCGTACCTTTTTTTGGAATCAAGCTCATGCCAAACTTTCTCAGTGAACTTTTCTTGGAAATCTTCAGTGAACGCCAGCGTCTTTGGCGGCGGTACTTCCAGCTATGTTATCTGTAGCAAACAACGACGGTAACGCCAGCGGTGCCACGGGAATCCAGAATGTAAACCGACACCCGGTCACCTCGTCGCCATTGTAAAGGTTCTCCGCCTCCATCCGTCCCTGGTGGGACTCCACAATGCTGCGGCAGAGTTTCAGGCCTATGCCCATGCCTTCGGCCTTGGTCGAATAGAACGCTTCATACAGCCTGCCCATGACTTCCGGCGACAAGCCCTTGCCGGTATCCAGCACTGAAAACTCCACCACGTTCTGGTCGGCGATATATTTGGGTACGACGCGCAATTCGACGCTGCGGCGGGCCGTCGGTAGGTGTGCCTGCGCGATCGATTCAGCCGCATTTTTCATCAGATTGATGAGCACCTGCTCGATCAGGATCGGGTCCACCATGATTTCAGGCAGGCGCGCCGCAATGTAGTGCGACAGGCGCACATGGTGGCGGCGCAGTTCGATGTCGGCGAGTTCCATCGCGTTGTTGACCATGGTACTGACGTCGGCCATCATGCGGTTGGGCTCGCTGCGCTTTACAAACGAGCGGATGCGCTGAATGATTTGCCCCGCGCGGTGTGCCTGTTTGGCTGTTTTTTCGAGGGCCACCAGCAGGTCTTCATTGCTGATTTGCTGGCCCTTGATGCGCGACACCATGCCGTTGCAATAGTTGTTGATGGCGGTCAGCGGCTGGTTGAGTTCATGCGCCACGCTGGATGCCATCTCGCCCATGGTGATTAGCCGGCTGGCGGTTTGTGCACGTTCATTTTGCTGGGCTGCCAGTTCTTCGGCATGGCGGCGCGGTGTGATGTCGGTGGCAATCACCATCTGCGCGAGCCGGCCGTCCACCCAGGTCAGGTAGCGCGAACGCACCTCCAGCCATTTCGACAGATCGGGCACAAAAATCTCGGCATTTTCTGTTTGCGCCGCCGTCAGCGTGTCCGTCGGGAAGCCGGCCAGCCCATCAACCGCGTCCAGCGCGTCATCGGTAGGCGCGGCTGCTGGCACGCCGGCCTGAGCAATCAGGTTCATATGGCCTGACACTTCGCCGCCAAACCACGAACGGTAGAGTTTGTTGGCAAACAGTAATTCTTCGCTGCCCAGAGGGGCGACGGAAACGGCAGCATCCAGGCCTTCAAGTACGGTGGTGAAGCGCTCGTAGGAAGCCGTCAGCTCGTCCCGAATACGCCGGGGCTCAGTGATGTCGGTCATGGACGTCATCCAGCCGGCCTGCTGGCCGCGCGGGTCTATCAACGGCGACACATACAGGCGTGCGTCAAACAGCTCGCCATTCTTGCGCCTGACCTTGACCTCAAAACCTGCGGGCGGTGTGCGGCCGTGCAACTCGTCGTCAAGCCGGGCCATCAAGGTATCGATTTCTGCTTCGGGCCAGTGCGGGAAGGGCGGCGTGCAGCCGACCAGCTCGGCTTCCGTCAGGCCGGTCATTTGACAAAAAGCCGGGTTGACATAGGTGATACGACCCTGCAAATCCAGTGCACGCATGCCGGTGAGCATGGAGTTTTCCATAGCGCGGCGAAAGTTGGTTTCTGTTATCAGCGCCTGCTGCGCCTGGACGCGCCGCCGGGTGTGGCGCCAGGTGCCGAGCAGCATCCACACCGTCAGGGCGCTGAGCGCGCTGACCAGCCAGAAAAAGCCGCTGCCGACCACACCCAGCGAGGCGCGATAACCCTGAGCCCTGATCAGCAAGCCGTTGCCGACTGGCGAGACCGGGATTTCATATTCAGCCGCACTGTCAGACCAGGGCAGCAGGCGTGCGGCCGGGTTGCGGGGCGGCGGTACGTTGCCTGCCAGCACCCGGTTTTTGTCGTCCACCAGGGTCACCGCATATTTGGCGGTGATTTCTGTCGGCACGCCAAAACGCAGCAGACCGTCAATGGCATATTCGCCCATGATGACGCCGCCAAACTTGCCCTGATCGTCCAGCGGCACCAGAATTTGCAGGGTAGGGGCGTTGTAGTCGCTGCTGTCCGTAGGGTTCAGCGGCCGCGAATACACCGGCTGGCGCAGGTCGCGGGCCAGGCCGTAGGTGCCGTCGGTTTCGCCGGCTTTCAACTGGTCACCGGCACCGCGCAGCTGGGCGGCGTTGGCACTGGCCGACACATAGGCCACCTTGACCCGCCGCTTGCCGTCAACCCAGGTCACTGCCAGCAGCTCCGGGTACTGGTTGACCAGCGACTCGGCCTGGGCTATGAATTCTTCAGGGTCAATCTCCTTGTTGGAGACGTCCCGGCCTATGCGCATCAATTGCTCCTGCCGCTCCAGCAGGCGCAGGCGAAGCCGTTGTTGGGCGTATTCCACATCGCGCTTGACGGCCTGCTGTTCCCGGTCGATTTCCTCGATGCGCAGGTAACCGAACGCGGCAATCACCGCAGCCAGAAACAGCATCACCGCCAGCAGCGGCCCGAGTGTGATGAAGCGATCCTGCCGGGACGGCGATTGTTTTCGCCACCAGTGGCGCCACCAGACCAGGGTTTTCTGGTGGGCGGGAGGGGCGACTGGGGATGGAAAGGGAGAAGACATAAGACAGCCGCAGTTTAAGTGGGATGGCTAACACATGGGTCGGTTACTCCCTATATTTCGCAGGTGAATCCGGTCTGCCGGTGAGGACTTGATGCCGAAGCGGCATCGGAGAAGTGCGAATAATTTTTCATATTACAAAATCAATAGTCACCAGTTGAAATTAAATAAATACTATGAGAAACTAGAGACTTGAATCTAAATTGCGTTTACAACTCGTTCTAGATCCAAGCTTTGCGCATGAACCGGCATAGCCGGCTTGCGGTACACCAAAAAGTTAACTACCAGCAGGAGACAAAACATGACGGCCAACGACGCGCAGGATAAAGACCTACAAGAAACCCGGGAGTGGATGGATGCACTTTCGGCGG
>JANYFF010000208.1 GCA_025362825.1 Polaromonas sp.
ATTGGGGGATATTTGGAACAAACCGTTATCTTACAATAAATTGGAAAAATTTTAATATTGAAAAACTTTCTGTCGCTTTAGATGCAATTCCTATCACAGGGCCAGTTAAGTTTGGAGATTATAAAAATTACGTCAAGAAGTACGTCGAAGCAGGACTAGGTGACGGGATTGCGGGCCTCACACGTTTTGCAGCAATGAAGCGTCCTGACTATTTTTTCTGCTTAAATAAAGCAAACCGCCCCAAGTTAATGTCTTTACTAAATCTTGACAGAATAGATGATAGCCCGCAGGACTTTTGGGTTGATGTAATTGAGCCGCTTCGCAACTCTGTTTGGTATCAAGCTGAATACCCAGTTAATCCCTCCGAGAAAGCGGTATGGGATGGAAGGATGGCTTTTGTGGATAGTTTGACATACGAAGGTGAAAGCTGAACGAAATGCAGATATGAGCGCGATAAATTCTGATTTTTCTATAAAAACGGCCGATCCCGCCATTGAGGAACTTGCGTATCGCGACCCGTCTGATTTGTCACCTTGAAACTAACATAAGCAAACCAGTAAGATATCAAAGGTACTGATTGGACTCAGAAGCTCTTTTAAGTTCAAGATCCTTAGTTTTATTGTGTTAATCCGGAGCTAGGGAAAATAAAATGGTCAGCAATGACAAACATAATCACAAGAAATCAAACCAGTCGCTGGACCTAAATATTAATAAATTGATGGCAAAGAATTCAGAAGATTTTTTACCGAAAAATAGATCACTATTTTGGTGGTTCCTTTTTATCCCTGGAAAGATGCTGCTTTGGTTTGAATATATGTTTCCTGGGAGCTTAGTTTCTTCTATTGCTAGCGCCCGGCGTAAAGACGTTCCTATTGTGCAGGTTTTCGCAAGCATCATTGTATACTTTTTTTTACTCGCGGTTTTCATTCTCATGTTGACTGCGGCATTTCGGGGCTGATGTCGTGGCCTCAAAGTCGCGGAATCTGTGGTTATTAATGGCTCAGTTTTCAATAGTGATTTTGTTTGCTGTTTTGTTTGTGATCGTAATTGCGCCGGCTATCGCGGTACTGCCGCCTTTGATTTTTTACCAAATCAAACACTTAAAGCGGCCGGTCATTTTTGAATTGTCGAGCAAAGAGATGGATTATTTAAGTAATGCTGAGAGGCAGATTCCAAGGATCACAAACGCACTGGAACTTTGTTTAAAAAGAGGCGAGGGGCTAAACAGAAACGTTAATGGCGATTATGATCGGCGCAGCAGGTTGGGTAAGGATTTGAATGAAGAAATAATACTGCTTAAGTCGCAATATGAGCAAGAAAAAGAAGTGCGCGAAAGACTAAGAAAGGAGCCTTTAAGTCGGATAGTCGAGTGGATAAATATTACTTCAGCAAGGGATGCGTTCCTGGGCGGATTTTTTATTTCCATGATTACGCTAATTTATTCTACTCTTTTTGGCTTTAATTTAGCCTATCAACCCATGATATCGTTGAGCACTGGCATTTCAATTCTGGCATTTTATCTAGTCCGCAAAAATGTTCTACAAAGTCAGAGAAAAGAACTAATTATTCGCTGCAAAAAATTTGCAAACGTTTTAACTGATGAACCTTCAATCAAATTTGATGAGAGCACATTTGAAAGCAAAGCTGATAGAGCCGAGGAATCCCAGGTTGCTGAATGGTATATAGAGCTGGGTGTTACAAAAAATGCTACGAGAAACGAAATCATTAAAGCCTACAAAATGAAGATAGCACAGAATCATCCTGACAAAGTTGCACACATGGATCAGAAATTTCGTAAGTTGGCCGAAGAAGCAAGCCGGAAGCTGAACTGGGCCAGAGACGAAGGATTGCGACAAGCCGGCGAATTTAATTGACTGCAATTGGGGGTGCCGACAGTGATTTTGAAGTTAACAGGTACTTTTGGCGCCAAATCGTAATGTGGATATCCTGGAAGTTTACAGTTCTTTGGCTCTTCTTTTGCTAGTTTCACCAGAAATGAACGCCAAAAGACTTACACATAAAATTACACAGTTTCATATTTAATTGTAAAAAATGTAATTAAAACAATTAATTAGCATCATAGACAACGGACTTAAAATCCGTTGGGAGTAATCCCGTGCCGGTTCGAGTCCGGCCGCCCGCACCAGTCTTCGCGCTGCGTTATGCGCAGTCAGGAGGAGACTAAAGGAC
>JANYFF010000215.1 GCA_025362825.1 Polaromonas sp.
GATGTATCGATATCCAGCTGTTTCGGATTGTTCATGGTCAATGTCACCACCACGCTCGAATGGACCGGCTGCGCCCTGGGGCTCCTGGGTGCTGCTCTGCTGGCGTTCAACTTCCGCTACTCCCGCTACGGCTGGTTGGTCTTCCTGGGGGCCAATGTCGCGATGATCTCGTTGACGCGCCTGGGCTTGACGCGATGGTGCACGTCGTCGTCGATGGTGATGACCGGGGCGAGGCCACAGGCGCCGAAGCAGCGCGCGCGCAGTACCAGAATGTTGTGTTGACTGCTTTCCAGAACGTGGCTGACACGCTGTATGCGCTGGAGGCCGATGAACGCTCTTTGGCAGCTGCAAAGGCTGTCGAAGATGCAGACCAGCAGTTACTGGGCCACGCGCAACGCCAGTTTGAGTTGGGCTACAGTTCTCGTCTGCTGTTCCTGGCTGCGCAGCAATCGCTGCTACAGGCGCAGCTGGCTCGCGTGGCGGGCCATGCGGTGTATCTTGGCGACACGGTATCTCTCTACCAGGCACTGGGGGGCGGCTGGAAAAGTAGCGATGCCGTTGTAGACGTAACTGCGATACCTGGCTCCCGACCTTGAAAGCGCGGGCCGTTTGAATGCGTGAGGTTTTAAGGCGTCCGAATGCCGCAGTAGGAGTCGGTTGCGCTGCGGCCGATTCGCAGCCGTCACTTCCGAAGCCCGACAGGCATCCTAGATGCGGCGACTGTTGATTTGCATCAAGGTCATCCGGCAAGTTTGGCGGAAAATGCAAGCAACTCCGGCTTGCGCTGATCATGACTCATATCACCCTTCGTATTATTCGCGACGAACATGCCTCCCTGTCCGCCATGCTGCGGTCCATGCTGATGCTGCTAGCTCATGGCCCTGCGGACGACCACGAAACATTTTTCAATGTGCTGCGTGCAATGCTGTTTTATATCGACGAGTTTCCTGAAAAGCAGCACCACCCGAAAGAGTCGAATCTGCTGTTTCCCAAGGTCGTACGGGTGGCGCCCGACACCATGCAAACGGTGGAGCGGCTGGAGCGCGACCACATGGGTGGCGAGGTTGCGGTGCGTGAGCTGCAGCACCAGTTGCTGGCCTGGGAGCTGCTGGGCGATGCGCACAAGGCGGCGTTTGAAGATGCTGCGCGCCAGTACGTCACCTTTTACCTTGAGCACATGCGGCTGGAGGAGGAGGTCATCCTGCCCGCGGCCGAAAAGGGGCTCAACGCCGCCGACTGGCATGAGCTGGATGTCGCCTTTGGCGCCAACCGCGATCCACTGAACCGCAAGGCCTCCCAGGATTCCGTTTATGACCGCCTGTTCACCCGGATCGTCATGAAGGCCCCCGCGCCCATAGGGTTGGGGCCTTCAACGCACTAAGCCGGGTTGCCCGCGAGTTGGGGGCCGTTGGATGATCCGGTTATCAGGCCATGGTCGGGTAGTCGGTATAGCCCTTCTCGCGGCCACCGTAAAACGTTGCCTTGTCGGGCGTGTTGAGCGGCGCGTCAGCTTTCAGGCGCTCCACCAGGTCGGGGTTGGCTATATAGGGCCGGCCAAAGGCCACCAGGTCGGCGCCATCGGCGACGGCCTTTTCAGCCAGCGCCTTGTCGTAGCCGTTGTTGACCATCCATGCGCCCTTGCCACCGGCCTTGCGATACGCCGCCTTGAGGCCGGCGTAGTCGAAGGGACGGTCTGGCAATTCGCGCGGGCCGCCTGTTGCGCCTTCGATGATGTGGATATAGGCTAGGTTCATCGTGGCCAGCTGGCGCACCACGTAGTTGAAGAGCGGCTGGGGGTCTGAGTCGTGCGCATCGTTGGCCGGTGTGACGGGCGACAGGCGAACGCCGGTGCGGCCACCACCGATGTCGTCGGCAATGCCGCGAACAATCTCCAGCAGCAGGCGGGCACGGTTTTCAATGCCGCCGCCATAGTCGTCTTCTCGTTTGTTCGAGCCATCCTTGAGGAACTGGTCCAGCAGATAGCCGTTGGCGCCGTGGATTTCAACGCCGTCAAAACCAGCGGTTTCCACCGCGTTGCGTGCGGCGGCCTGGAAGGTGTGGACGATGCCGGGAATCTCGCCGACATCCAGCGCGCGCGGCTCCGACGTATCGACAAATGAGGGCACGCCATCCTTGATGAGCACGGTCTTGGTCTTTGCCGTGATGGCTGAAGGCGCCACCGGCTTGCCGCCGTCCGGTTGCAGTTCAGTGTGCGAGACCCGGCCGACGTGCCAGAGCTGGACCACGATCTTGCCGCCTTTTTCATGCACGGCATGCGTCACTTTTTTCCAGCTGTCGAGCTGCTCCGTGCCATACAGGCCGGGCACGTCAGAGTAGCCCTGGCCTTGGTGGCTGATGGCGGTGGCCTCGGTGATCAACAGGCCGGCGCTGGCGCGCTGGGCGTAGTACTCGATAGCGATGTCGGGCGGGATGGCGTCGGGTGAGCGGTTGCGCGTCAGCGGCGCCATCACGATGCGGTTGGCAAGCTCAAGGTCACCGGCGGTAGTCGGGTCGAACAGGGTAGGCATAAAAAGGGATCCAGAAATAAAAACAGGCCCTAGTGTGCGGCCTGTATGGATTTGCCTGTGTAAGACGGGGTGCTTCATTCCTGCTAGGTATGGCCCCCACGGTCGCGCACTGCGTGTCGCTCCCTGCCCCCGAGGGGGCCGCTGCGCCTTGCGGCCGGCAAAGCCGGACCGCGGGACTGGCTCTGCCAGACCGCAGGCGCCGCACCTTAGGGGGAGCAGGCTGCACGCAGTGAGCCTGGACGGGGGGGACTTACTTGATCAGGCCTTCTTCGCGCATCGCGGCCTGCACCGCAGGGCGT
>JANYFF010000260.1 GCA_025362825.1 Polaromonas sp.
GGCTGGTGCTCGGCAATCGCGGCCAGCATGGCGGCTTCGTCAAGCTCAAAGTCCGGCGTCAAGGGCACGCCAATGAACTTCAAGCCCTGCAACTGCGCGCTCATGGCGTACATCACAAAGCCCGGCACGGGGGCCAGAACCGAGCCACCCGGCACATCGCAGGCCAGCGCCAGCAACGAGATCAGCTCGTCAGAACCGTTACCCAGCATGATGTCAAAACCCTCGGGCATACCAGCGTAGTCGGCCAGCGCCTTGCGCAAATCATTGACACGCCCATCGGGGTAGCGGTTCAGCGCCAGCGCGCCCAGGCGCTGGCCCAGGTGGGCCTGCAGCGCTGGAGACAAGCGGTGTGGATTTTCCATCGCGTCAAGCTTGACCATGCCGGCGGAGTCCTGGATGGCATAGGCGTGCATGGACTGGACGTCCTGGCGGATGCGGGTCTGGATAAGTCCGGAAATTTTTTCAGCGTTCACTTCAAGGCCTCAAATTCGGCGGGTGCCATTAAAAACGGGTTGATCACCTGCACGGTGTCGTAGCTTTGCAGGTGTGGCATGTCTTCGCTTAACAGGTACTGGCAAGCCTGCTGCTGCGCGGACGACATGATGAGCGCATCCCAGTAACCCAGTTTGTACCTGTCCTGCATGACCCATGCGCCATCGACGGTATATCTGTCCAGGTGCGGGGGTTGCCACAAGCGCAGCATGCGCACCTGTTCACGCGCTTTTTCGACTGTCACTGCCTTGCCAAACCGGGTGATGGCATTGTTGTAGAACTCGTTGAGCACCTGGGTGCTGATGCGACCGGTTCGCCGCGTCCAGCACCATGTCAGCCACTCGTTGGCGCGGATTTGCTTTGCCGTGTCCCGTGCATCCTTGCTGTAGAGATGCACCGGGGTATCAACGAAAATCAGCGCGCTCATACATCTCGTTCCGGGTCAGAAAATTGCCCGAGCTCTCGCCCCAAGATTCGAACTTGACCGCCTTGCGCATGGCTTGCGCGTAGGCGTCTTCCTGTCGCATTTTTTCGGCCAGGATCTCGCCAACAAGGCGCGACACACTGGAGTTGCGTTTGGCAGCTTCTATGCGCGCCCATTCCAGCGCTGATTCTTCAACGGTGATGGTGACGTTTTTCATGCTCAGATATTACACTAATTTCGTGGCACACGAATTCAGTGTTAAAAATGAGATGGCCTGATCCTTTAGAGGATTGTACATAATCGACCATGGCCATCAACCTCGACTTTGCAAACTACTGCTGCGAGCTGCTGTGCAGCGCCGGCCCGTGCGTTGCCAAACGCATGTTCGGCGGCTATGGCATCAGCACCGACGGCCTGACGATTGCGATTCTTGCTGACCTGGGGGATGGCGAAAAGCTGTGGCTCAAGGGCGATGACAGCACGCGCAGCCGCTACGAAGCCGCTGGCTGCCAAAGTTTCACCTATCCGATGAAGGGCGTGCCGCGCTCCATGAACTACTTCAGCAGTCCTGAAGAAGCCATGGACTCACCCGACGCCATGCGGCTGTGGGCAACCTTGGCCTTGGAGTGTGCGGTGCGGGCGCGGGCCGGAAAGCCCGCAACGTTCAGGAAAAAAGCGATTTCCAAGCCCAAAGGCAAGCCAAAGGCTTAGACGGGTTTCAGCCGCATTTCTGCAGCCCGGGCATGGGCCTGCAAGCCCTCGCCGTGCGCCAGCTCGGCCGCAATCTTGCCCAGAACTTGCGCACCCGCTTCGCTGACTTCAATAATGCTTGAGCGCTTCTGAAAATCGTACACACCCAGCGGGCTTGAAAAGCGCGCCGTGCCGCTGGTGGGCAGCACGTGGTTGGGGCCGGCGCAGTAGTCGCCCAGGCTCTCGCTGGTGAAGGCGCCCAGAAAAATGGCGCCGGCGTGCCTGAGTAGTGGCTCCCATTTGTGTGGCTCGCTGCTTGAAACTTCGAGGTGCTCCGGCGCGATGCGGTTTGAGAGAGCGCACGCTTCTTCCATGCTGCGGGTGTGGATCAGCGCGCCGCGGCCGGTAAGCGATTTGGCGATGATTTCTGCGCGGGGCATGGTGGGCAGCAGGCGGTTGATGGCCTCCTGCACCGCGTCAATATAGGCGGCATCCGGGCACAGCAAAATGCTTTGCGCCAGCTCGTCGTGCTCGGCCTGGCTGAACAAATCCATCGCCACCCAGTCGGCGGGCGTGCTGCCATCGGCGAGCACCAAGATTTCGCTGGGGCCGGCAATCATGTCGATCCCGACGGTGCCAAAAACGCGCTTTTTGGCGCTGGCGACATAGGCGTTGCCCGGGCCAGTGATCTTGTCCACCTTGGGCACCGTGTGCGTGCCATAAGCCAGCGCGGCAACGGCCTGCGCGCCGCCAATCGTGAAAGCACGGGTTACACCTGCAACGTAGGCTGCGGCCAGCACCAGCGCATTTTTTTCGCCTTTGGGTGTGGGCACAACCATGATGATTTCACCGACACCAGCGACGTGCGCAGGAATCGCATTCATCAGCACCGACGACGGGTAGGCCGCCTTGCCGCCCGGCACGTAGATGCCCACGCGGTCCAGCGGCGTGACCTTCTGGCCCAGCAGCGTGCCGTCTTCGTCGCGATAGCTCCAGCTTTCGCCATTGGCCTTCTTTTGGGCCTCGTGGTAAATGCGCACGCGGCGAGCGGCGGCTTCAAGCGCTTCACGCTGGGCTGCGGGAATCGCCTCAAACGCGGCTTTCAGTTCGGCCTGGGTCAGCTCCAGTGCCTGCATGCTTTTGACGTCGAGCCCGTCAAACCGCGCGGTGTACTCCAGCACGGCCGCATCGCCGCGTTTTTGCACGTCGGCCAGAATGTCTGCCACGCGCTGCTCAATCGCGGCATCGGTATCGGCTGACCAATGCAGCCGCGCCTTGAAATCAGCATCAAAAGTGCTGGCAGTCGTTGATAAACGGGCGGGTGTAGCTATAAACTTCATAGCGCTCGGCTTTTACTTTGGGTTAACTGCAGCAGCAAACGCATCAATGATCTTGCGGATGGGCATTTGCTTGAGTTTGAGCGCCGTCTGGTTGACGACCAGGTGCGAGCTGATGTCCATGATGCGTTCGACCTCAACCAGGTGGTTGGCCTTGAGTGTGTTCCCGGTAGACACCAGATCAACAATGGCATCAGCCAGGCCGGTGAGCGGCGCAAGCTCCATGCTCCCGTACAGCTTGATCAAGTCCACGTGCACGCCCTTGGAGGCGAAAAAGTCACGCGCAATAGCCACGTATTTGGTAGCAACCGTCAGGCGCGAGCCCTGTTTGACCGCTGTCGCGTAATCAAAACCTTCGCGCACGGCGACGCTGATGCGGCATTTGGCAATCTGCAAATCTAGCGGCACGTACAAGCCCTGGTTGCCAGACTCCAGCAGCGTGTCCTTGCCAACCACGCCAATATCGGCACCGCCGTATTGCACATAAGTAGGCACATCGGTGGCGCGCACCAGCACCACGCGCACATCGGGCTGGTTGGTGTCAAGAATCAGCTTGCGGGACTTGTCCGGGTCATCGAGCACCTCTATACCGACGGTACGCAACAGCGGCAGGATGTCGTCAAAGATACGGCCTTTGGAAAGAGCAAGCGTGATCATGATTTGATTCTTTCTATCTCAGCGCCAATGCCCCGGAGCTTGGCCTCCATCTGGTCGTAACCACGATCAAGGTGGTAGATGCGGTCCACCAACGTCTCGCCGTCGGCGACCAGACCGGCAATGACCAGGCTGGCCGAAGCCCGCAGGTCAGTCGCCATGACCGTCGCGCCCGAGAGTTTTTCAACGCCTTCCATCACTGCGACCTTGCCTTCAATCTGGATTTTTGCACCGAGACGCACCATCTCATTGACGTGCATAAAACGGTTTTCAAAAATGGTCTCGGTCACCGTGCTGGCGCCGGTCGAAATTGCATTGAGTGCCATGAACTGCGCCTGCATGTCAGTCGGAAAGCCGGGGTATTCAGTCGTATGAAAAGACTGGGCCACCAGCCGGCCGTTGGCCTGGATGCGGATAAAGCCGTCACCGCCGGTGACGACGGCACCTGCTTCGCGCAACTTGTCGTTCACCGCCGCAAGGTGGTCAATGCGGCCGTGCCTCAACACGACGTCGCCGCCAGCAGCTGCTACGGCACACAAAAAGGTGCCGGTTTCAATCCTGTCGGCGACCACCTGATGCCGGCAACCATGCAGGCGTTCAACGCCCTGGATGCGAATGCGGCTGGTGCCGTGGCCTTCGATTTTCGCGCCCATCTTGATCAGCATTTCAGCCAGGTCGCCGATCTCGGGCTCCTGCGCCGCATTTTCGAGGATGGTTTCACCTTCGGCCAGGCTGGCAGCCATCAGGAAGTTTTCAGTACCTGTCACCGTGACCATGTCGGTGGCGATGCTGGTGCCCCTGAGCCGCTTTTGCCCCTTTGGCAAGCGGGCGATCATGTAACCATGCTCTACGGCGATCTCTGCACCCATCGCCTGCAGGCCCTTGATGTGCTGGTCCACCGGGCGTGACCCGATGGCGCAGCCGCCGGGCAGCGACACCGTGGCCTCGCCAAAGCGTGCCAGCAGGGGGCCCAGCGCCAACACCGAAGCGCGCATGGTCTTGACCAGCTCGTACGGCGCTTCCGGCGAGCTCAGTGCGCCGGCATTGATGACGACAGTGCCTGGAACATCCACCTGGCGCGCGGCCTGCACGCCCATATTGCGGATCAGCGTCAGCATGGTGCTGACATCCTGCAGGCCCGGCACGTTGTCAAGCGTGACCGTTTCGTCCGTCAGCAGCGCGGCGCAAAGCTCTGGCAATGCCGCATTCTTGGCGCCAGAAATGATGACCTCGCCGGCCAGCGACCTGCCGCCCCTGATAAGTAACTTGTCCATGGATTATTTTGTTGCGTTGGCCGCCCATTCGGCAGGCGTGTAGGTTTTCATCGACAGTGCGTGCACTTCGTCAGACTGCAGGCGCCCGCCCAGCGTGGCATAAACCTGCTGATGGCGCTGGATCAGGCGCTTGCCCTCAAAGGCGCTGGACACGATGGTGGCATACCAGTGGCGGCCATCGCCCGACAGGTCAATGTGGTCGCAGGAAAGACCTGCCGAAATAATGGTTTGAAGTTCTTCGCTGGTCATAAGTTATCGATTGGGGCAGGAGAGGCGTGTCTTCGCCAATAGGGGCCGCGGAACCGGCTTAACAGGGCTGCAGGCGCAGCGGCCCCCTCGGGGGGCAGGGAACTACACGAAGTGAGTGACCGTAGGGGCATTAGTGTCTGATTTTGTAGCCGGTACGCAGCATGTTGACGCCGATGGCGCTGACGACCAAAAGCGCGGTGAGCACAATGGCCAGGCTCAACCAGGGCGACACATCGCTCACGCCAAAAAAGCCGTAGCGAAACCCGTCAATCATGTAGAAGAACGGATTGAGGTGGCTGACCTTCTGCCAGAACGGCGGCAGCGAATGGATGGAATAAAACACGCCGCTCAAAAAGGTCATGGGCATGATGACGAAATTCTGGAAAGCCGCCATCTGGTCGAACTTGTCAGACCACAAGCCGGCAATCAGGCCCAGCGCACCCAGCATGGCAGCACCCAGCACTGCGAACACCAGTATCCAGAGCGGCGCTACAAAGCCCGGTTGACCGAAAAATACAGTGACAGCAAACACGCCAGCGCCAACCAGCAGGCCGCGGGCGATTGATGCGCCGACGTAGGCAAAAAACCAGTGCCAGTGCGACAGGGGCGTCAGCAAAACAAACACCAAACTACCCATGATCTTGCTTTGTATCAATGATGATGAGCTGTTTGCAAAAGCGTTCTGCAAAACACTCATCATCACCAGGCCGGGAACCAGAAATGCCGTGTAGTCAACCTGGCCATAAACCTTGACCTGGCCTTGCATGACATGGCCAAAAATCAGCATGTACATCACGGCAGTCAAAACAGGTGCGCCGACGGTCTGAAAACCGACTTTCCAGAAACGTAAAACTTCCTTGTAAAACAGGGTTTGCCAGCCGGTCATGATGATGCTCCCACTTTTTCGGCCATCACATCCAGGAACACATCCTCAAGGTCGGCCTTGCGAATCTCCACGTCTTCGGCCACCAGACCGGCCTCCCGGATTGCGGCAAGGTATTGCTCGATCTCACGAGCATCATGCGCAGGAAACTGCACAATCCGACCCGTAATGCGCGCCTTGTCCGCCAGATGACTGGGCAGCTCGCTATCAATTTTGAAGCGCAGCACATTTGAGGATGCAGCCTTGAGCAGCTCCGATGTTTGTGCCAGTGCCACCACCCGGCCCTGCTTGAGCATGGCCACACGGCTGCACAGCGCTTCAGCTTCTTCAAGGTAGTGCGTCGTCAGCAGCACGGTACTGCCCTGCTTGTTGAGTTTTGCGATGAACTGCCACAGCGTCTGGCGCAGCTCGACGTCGACACCAGCGGTGGGCTCATCCAGCACGATGACCTGCGGCTTGTGGACCAGCGCCTGGGCAACCAGCACGCGGCGTTTCATGCCGCCTGACAACTGACGCATGTTTGCGTTGGCCTTGTCCGCCAGCCCCAGGCTAGAAAGCAGCTCGTCTATCCAGTCGTCATTGTTCTTGATACCGAAGTACCCAGACTGAATGCGAAGCGCCTCACGAACCGTGAAAAACGGATCAAACACCAGCTCCTGCGGCACAACACCCAGCTTGCGCCTGGCTGCTGCGTAGTCGGTCACCACATCGCTGCCGTGCACCGTGACCGTGCCGCTGGAGGCTCTGGAAAGGCCAGCAAGAATGCTGATGAGGGTCGTCTTGCCGGCACCGTTGGGGCCGAGCAGACCGAAAAACTCGCCTTGCTGAATATCGAAGCTCACCGCGTCAAGGGCCCGAAGCGCCGGACCAGATTGGCTTTTTGTGGTGGGATAGGTTTTGGAGACGGACTGGAATGAGATGGCTGGCATTAGTCCACTATTTTAAGGGCTCGAATGCTTTTGCTGCGGAGCCATTTTTTGCAAGGCCCCTTTCAACAGGGCGAAGCAGGTTGGCCGCTGAAGAAAAGAAACTTCAAACCGTCGCTGGAATCAGCTCGGCTACGCCATAAAGGCCTGCAAGCTGGCGAAGCCGTGCTGGCAAATCGCGTACTGAAAAAGTCTTGCCGGCAGACAACGCTTCGCGCCTGCAGGCCAGGATGACGGCCAGCGCTGAAGAGTCAAACTCCTTGAGCGCACCAGCCTCCAGCACAAGGGCGACAGGTTCGGCGGCAAGCTCTGCCTTCAGGCTGCGTGAAAACTCGCCAGCCTGGGCATGGGTCAAAGCGGCTGGCAAACTCAGCATGGGAGAAATAAGAGAAATGGCGGACGAGTGGAATAAGGCCTATGCAGGCTTCTTCTCGCTTGCATTGGATTTGTTGCGCTGCACGAGAGATGCGATCAGGCCATCTACACCTTTTGCATTGACTTCCTGCGCAAACTGCGTGCGATAAGTCTCCACCAGCCAGACGCCAAGTACGTTCAGGTCATAAATTTTCCAGCCGCTGGCCACTTTTTCCATGCGGTAGTCGAGCTGGACGGGGTCACCACGGCCCAGGACTTCGGTCCGGACAACGACTTCAGTATCGGTAGCAGCTGCGCGCAATGGCTTCACATTCACTTCTTGCTCGTTGACCTGCGACAGTGCCCCTGCATAGGTGCGCACCAGTAATACCTTGAACTCTTCCTGGAGCCGCTTTTGCTGCTCGGGC
>JANYFF010000314.1 GCA_025362825.1 Polaromonas sp.
CCATGAAGGCGAAAAGCCGGCAGCTGACCTGACGCTGGAACAAATCACTGCAAAAGCGGTGATCTTCAACTTCAAGGGCTACCGCTACTCGATGCCGAATTAAAACTCTGCACCACCTGCGCTGCTTCACTAAAAAAACAAGTTGTAGCCGCTGTGAGACGGGCATAGTTTGCTATTTAAATCATAGCAAATTGGTTGCAAGTCTCGCTGGAGGACATCAGTTGCGCACCGTCATCTGGCCGCGAACCTCGCCGCCAGGATGCGCGGCTGTGTGAATGTTTGCGTACCAGCGCCCCGCCGTCAAGTCAGCCGCCTGGGCTGGCGTGAGGGTTGCACTGCCCTCCATGGGGTTCGTGATCGGCCCGGTCCAGCCCAGGGCGACACCGGCGTTGGCGCCGACAGCCGCAGGTCCATGAAAATGTCCAGCTGTTGCCGGGCCGGTCAAACCGCTGTAATTTACTTTCCAGCGCAACAGGTTGGTGTCCTTGTTCAACACTGCATCGACTGAACCATTGCCCGCACTGGCGTTGGCGGGGACTTCATTGGCCCCTCGTAGCTGGGTAGTGAAGGCAACCATATTGGAAGACTGGCCCATCATCCCGCAACCGGAGATGCCCACCACCGCGATAGATGCAGCAAGGGAGACGGCGACGAGCGCAAAGCGATTTATCTGACGACGTGTTTTCATGTTTCTTCCTTTGTAAATTTGAAGTGTTATTTTGGAAGCGTAGCAAAACTTTTATGCATAGGACAAACCCGACAGCACAAGTGGGCATCGGACGACAGGCGGTTGCCCGTAAGACCGACGTCCGTATTTACAGACGGACTGGCGTCTACGGGATGTGCCGCTTAACATTAAGACACCACCGAAAGAGTTCAGGAGACTGTATGAAAACGCTGATACCGCTGGCATTCATTGCTGCACTACTGTGCGGATGTCCGGAAACCAAACTTCCAAACACACCACCAAAGGCACCGGAGCCCAAAATAAGTCTGGTTCCTTTGTTTGATTTTGTCCACGATTCGCAGCCTTATGGTCCACATGCGGAAACCCTTGCATGAAACTGTGCCTTGTCCTGTCAGCCCTGACCCTGTGCGCCTGCACAGCGAATCCTGTTGCACAGATTTATCTACAGCAAAAAGTACAAGTAGACGGCAACCCCTTCCTCATCAGCCAGATCACCGCCGGCACATGGGTAGCGGTGGCGCAGGACACCGGAAAACCGGTTCCCCGGAGTCCTGTGGGCAGGGCCCTACTGCTCAAAGCCATCGCTATAACGTCCGGCTGCAAAGTGACGGATACCAGCTATTCACCCGACGGGTTGCAACTGGACGCACAGGTGGACTGTGGCGGCCTGACCGGAAACTAACCACCGGGCAATTGGGTTGAAATCAAAAAAAGGGGCGACACAGCGTGCCGCCCCTATGTTTGCAAAGCCTCGAGTGCTCGCAATAAAACAGTGTTTTCTCAAAAATGACGTGGTCGTGGTGCTAGCGCCTGGTCAGTGCTTTTCAGCCTCTTTGAGCGCATTGCGCAGAGCCTTGATCTGATCGTGATTTTGCTGGGCGCCCTGCGCCTGCTTTTCAACAAGTGACTTGACGGGGTACGGCAGGCTTTGCTTGAGCGCCTTGCGGTATTGAGCCAAGGCAGAATCTTCGCCCCGTTCGCATTCATTGAGCATCGCAAGATCGCTGTATCCGCTCAGGTTTCCCTTAACGGATACCCAGCCGCGGTGCAACGCGCCAGTCACCGAGCCGCCTTCATCAACAGTACCACCGAGTTGCCGAATGGCAGTTTCGAGCTCTGCAGCGGCAGTACGGCAATCCGTCGAACGCCTGATCAACAGTGTTTTGATATCAAGCGCTTCCGTATGTTCGGCACATGCATTGAAACCATATTCGCCATCGCGGGAACACTCCAGAAGTTTGTTCAGTGTGTCAATGACATCGTCGTTTGATGCGAGGTCAGCGCTGGTTTGCTGGCCAACGCGATTCCACGCAGCGCGGGTTGCGACACTTGCCTGCGGCCAGGTCAGGGTTGAACGACCCTTTCGGGCGTCCCACTGACCGGCAAGATGGTTTTCAGCAGCTTCGAAGTCACCGCTGTATTCGGTGTATCCATAGAGTCCCAGGCTGTAGGCCGGCGCATAGTCGTCATAAGGTCGACCGGTTTCGTAATAGGGCTCGCG
>JANYFF010000368.1 GCA_025362825.1 Polaromonas sp.
GCCTGGACTACTACAGCCCGGTCGAAGCTTTGTTTGCCCGGCTGGCGGCGCTGGACATGTTTGTACAGGTGCAAGTCGAGCAGGCCCAGCTTGATGCGCTGGCACCGATGCTGCTCGACTCTGGCGCCCAACTGCTGGTGGACCACTGCGGCAGGCCCGACCTGACGGCCGGTACCGGTGGCGAAGGATTTTCTGCGCTGCTGCGGCTGGCGGACAGCCGGCGATGCACGGTCAAACTCTCGGGTTTTGCCAAATTCTCAAGGCAGGATTTCCCGTTTGAGGACACCCGCGCCTACACCACGGCCCTGCTGCAGGCGTTTGGCACCGACCACTGCGTCTGGGCATCGGACTGGCCTTTCCTGCGCGCGACCCGGCGGCTGGACTATGGCCCACTTTTGCAACTTTTTGCGCACATGGTTCCTGACGCGCAGGACAGGCAAAAAATACTCTGGGACACGCCGAAACGGCTGTTTGGCTTTGCCTGAGCGCCAACGCTATTAATAAAATAGCATAAGGTGACCGTTTAACGCCGGGTGCAGACTCTTTTGGCACCTAAAATCCGTAAATGGCAGCTTAAAACGGCCAAAAATCAACTCAAGGCAACCAAAAAGCTTGAAAAAGTGCCAAATAGCCCCGTAGCCCTCTCAAAATGGCCATCGGTTGCTATTAAATATATAGCGTGGTGGTTTTATGGCTTCCTGGCGGCCAGTAGCCGATCGGCATATTCCTGCCAGCTGGCGTCCTTGCCAACGTCCTTGAAAACACCGGCTTTGGCCTGGTCGGCAACCCACTGCTGCTTGTCGGCGATGGACGCCGTCATGAAGGGTTCAAAGCCGGCTTCACGCACGGTGTTGGCCGATTCGCGCATTTCCTCGGCGCGGCGCTGCCCGTGCTGGACGACCCGGCTGAAGAAGTAGGCACCGGTTTTCTCCCAATCGATGCTGGGAAAGGTTTCTGCCAGCGTTGGCAGTACATGGTCTTCGACGCCATAGGCCCGTGCCGTGCTGTAGCTCTCGATCACCAGGGCTTCCAGGCCCTTGATCATCACGCTGCGGCACATCTTGATGGCGCTCGCCACGCCCAGCTTGTCGCTAACGGCTTTGGCATCCATACCCCAGGACAAAAGCGTGGGCGCAAATGTTGCCGCCATGGGCCCGCCCAGCAGCATGGGTGTTTTGATGCCGTAGGGCGGTACCGAGGTCATCACGCCGGCTTCGACATAGTGCGCGCCTGCGGCCTCTATCAATGCGGCGCAGCGCTGCTTGGTACCAGGTGATGCCGAGTTGAGGTCGAGGAAGACGCTGCCCGGACGAATGTATTTGGCGGCTTCTTCGGCCACGGCCAGGGTGTTGGAGGCCGTCACCGCCGAGATCACCAGCGCGCTGGCCTCGCACAGCGCCTCGGCCGAGGCATGGGCCACCACACCCGCTGCGTCGGCATGGGCCAGCTCGGCCGCCTGCGTCGCCGGCAGGGCAAACTTGAGATCCCAGGCGCCCATGTCGCGCACGCCCTGCTGGGCCTTGAGCCCTGCACTGAAAATCTTGCCGACTTCGCCGTAGCCGATCAGGCCGATGGATGCAAACTGCATGGATAGGTCCCGGTTTAAAAATGGGCCAATGGCTTATTGCTTCGGAATCTTCGCGTACGCAATCACCTCTGACCAGCGCTTGATTTCTGCCGCCAGCAGGTCAGCCAGCTGGGCTGATGTGCTGGAGGTCGCATCGATATTCAGGTCAAGCAGACGCTTTTTGACGTCTGGCGACGCAACTGCCGCCTGCACTTCACGGTTCAGGCGGGCGACGATGTCTTTTGGTGTCTTGGCCGGTGCTGCCAGAGCATTCCAGGAGGCTGCGCTAAAGCCTTTCAGGCCGCTTTGCGCAGCGGTAGGCACATCTTTCAGGACGATGGAGCGCTTGTCACCAAACACCGCCAGCGCGCGAATCGCATTGGCATTGATCTGCGGCAGCATGGGGCTGAGGATTTCAACCGCGGCGTCGATCTGCCCGCCACGCAAGGCGGTGATGACAGCTGGGGTGCCGTTAAAAGGCACGACCTGCGCCTGGATGCCGGCGCTGGATTTGAACAGCTCGGCGGCCAGGTTTTGCGTGCTGCCGACATTGATGGTGCCGATGTTGAGCTTGCCCGGGTTAGCGCGTGCATAGGCCATCAGGTCAGCCAGCGTCTTGTGGGGCGAGTTTTCCGGAACAACGACAGCGATGTCAAAGAAACCGAGCGTCGAGATGGGGGCGAAGTCCTTGACGGTATCAAACGGCAGTGATTTGAACAGGCCGGCGCTAACGGCCGTGCCGTTGGACATCAGCAGCAGGGTGTGGCCGTCCGGCTCCGCCTTGGCGACGTTGTCGCCAGCCACCACACCGCCGGCGCCGGGCTTGTTTTCTATCACCACCGGCTGGCCCATGTTTTCAGCCATTTTCTGGGCCACGATGCGCGCCGTCAGGTCGGCTACACCGCCCGCGCCAAACGGCACGACGATTTTGATTGCCCGGCTTGACAGGGGCTGTGCGTGCGAGGCCAGTGCCAGCCCAAGGGCGGCGATCAGTCCAAGCGCTGTACGGATTAGGGTTTTATTCATGATGGTTGGCAACTCAATGGGGTTTGCAAAAGTGCATGGCAAGACTGGCCAAACTGTGAACTTGTTGGCGCCCTGTCGCAAGCCATGCGGTGCACAAGGTGTTATTCATTTTTGGTATGGCCAGACTCGGGCCATGCCCATAGCGTACTCAAGCAGTACCCAAGCGATAGTCAGCCCGCTGCAATCTGCCGCAAGGCCTGCTCGAACACCTCTGCAGGCTGACCGCCTGAAATAAGGTGCTTGTCGTTGATGATGATAGCGGGCACCGAATGAATGCCCTGCCCGAGGTAGAACTGCTCGCGCTCGCGCACTTCGTCGGCAAACTCATCTGACGCCAGCACCGCACGTGCTCTGGCCTCGTCCAGACCGGCCTCGCCGGCCACGCGAGCCAGCACTTCATGGGAGCCGGGGCTCTGGCCATCGGTGAAATAGGCCTTGAATAAGCCCTCCTTCAAAGATTTTTGCAGGGCCGGGCTGACGGTTTCTGCCCAATGCAGCAGCCGGTGGGCGTCAAACGTGTTGTAAATGCGGCTGCGACCACCGCCAGCCTCACTGGCCATGGCAAATCTGAAGCCGACCTGCGCGCCGCGTGCCCGGATGTTTTCACGGTTGGCATCTGCCTGGGCGGCCGTAATGCCGTATTTTTCAGTGATGTGTTCGGTGATTTCCTGGCCTTCAGCAGCCATCTTCGGGTTGAGTTCAAACGGCTGGAAGTGCAGCTCGGCCGTGATGTCATCCTTTACCCGCAAGAGGGCTTGGTCCAGCGCCTTCAGGCCAATCACACACCAGGGGCATGAGACGTCAGAAACAAAATCGATTTTCAGGGCAGTGGGCATGAGGGTCTCCGGTGGTGACGTGACAGGTTAAGAGGATGAGTAAACGAATTTTCACCTGACGCCAGCAAGCCTGCCTGCAGCGTTCAAGACTTTTGACGATAAAGGCGCGAGCCAGGGGTAGGCATAGGCTGACATATATCGGCGCTTCTGCCCGGTTTCAAGTCCCACCAGGCGCAGACACACCCGCTGCACAACTTCAGGAGAGAAAAATGTCTTTTGCGCTTTACATGATTGGGTTCATCATTTTCCTCGGCGGCGTGATCTGGGCTGCTGTCGTCGCCGGCGTGCCACATCTTTATGTAGGCATAGGTGCATTGATTTTTCTGGGTATAGGCATTTTCAGCGCCGTCGGCCGCACGCGCAGCAAAGACCCGTCCTGAACTTTGCTAGGCCGCGCACGGCCCAGCACACGAGGTACCGTCGCCAGCGATAATCTTGCGAATGAGCGACCTGCCCCCCCAAGACCACCCGCGCCCACAGTCCCTGACCGACCTGTTTGTCTCCTTTACCCTGCTGGCGCTGCAGGGTTTTGGTGGCGTTCTGGCCATCGTTCAGCGTGAACTGGTTGAAAAAAAACGCTGGATGACACGCGAGGAATTCATTGAAGACTGGGCCGTCGCGCAGATCATGCCGGGGCCCAACGTCGTCAACCTCGGGCTGATGATTGGCGGGCGCTACTTTGGCTTCAAGGGCGCCATGGTTGCGTTAGCTGGCCTGCTGACCGCTCCGCTGGCGCTGGTGCTGATGCTGGCACTGCTCTACGCGCACTATGCAGGGCAACCAGGCGTCGCTGGTGCTTTACGAGGCATGGGTGCCGTCGCCGCGGGTCTGATAGGCGCCACCGGCCTGAAACTGATAGGCGCGCTGCAAAAAAACGTTCTTGGCCCGCGCGCCTGCGCAGCCCTTGGCATCGCCTGCTTCATAGCCGTTGCGCTGTTGCGCCTGCCGCTGCTCTATGTGCTGGTTGGCCTGGGTGCCGTGGCATGTCTGCTGGCCTACCAGGGTTTGAAGCCTGTCCAGCCATGAGCGATCCCATACAACTTGCGTTTGGCATCCAGGACTGGTTGAACCTGTTCGTTCACTACCTGTCGCTGTCACTCTTGTCGATTGGCGGCGCGATCACCACCGCGCCCGACATGCACCGCTTTCTGGTGGACCAGCAGCACTGGCTGACCGACGCACAATTCAGCGCATCGATTGCCATTGCGCAGGCGGCGCCCGGCCCCAACGTGCTGTTTATCGCCCTGCTCGGCTGGAATGTCGGCCTGAATGCCGGCGGCATGCTGGCGGGCCTGTTTGGCATCGTGATCACCATGACAGGCATCATGCTGCCCAGCTCCACCCTGACCTATATGGCTGCCCAGTGGGGCCACCGCAACCGCGACATGCGTGCCGTGCGCGCCTTCAAGCAGGGCATGGCACCCATCGTCGTGGCACTGCTGATCGCCACCAGTTGGATACTGGCCGCCACCAACGGCAAGGAGCTTAAGGACTGGCCGGTCTGGCTGCTGACCGCAACAGCAGCTCTGATCGTCTGGCGCACCAAAATCCACCTGCTGTGGCTGCTGGGGGCCGGGGCACTGTTGGGCTGGTTCGGATTTATCTGAAACCGCCGGCTGAAGTGCGGCACGGTTTCAGGTCGCGGCCGATTTGACACGGCGCTGGCGTAGCGCTTCGTACAGGCAGACACCGCTGGCCACCGAGACGTTCAGGCTCTCGACCGCGCCATGCATAGGGATGCTGACCAGTTCGTCGCAGGTCTTGCGCGTGAGCTGGCGCATGCCCTCGCCTTCTGCACCCAGGATGAGCGCGACGGGGCCGGTGAGGTCCACGTCATAAATGGTTTTTTCGGCGTCGTCTGATGTGCCTATGCACCAGATGTTGCGCTCTTTCAGCTCGCCCAGCGTGCGGGCCAGATTGGTGACCATAAAGTAAGGCATGGTTTCAGCTGCGCCACTGGCCACCTTGGCCACCGTTGCATTGATGCCGGCCGCATGGTCTTTGGGGGCGATTACGGCATGCGCGCCAGCACCGTCGGCCACGCGCAGGCAGGCGCCCAGGTTGTGCGGATCGGTCACGCCATCGAGCACCAGCAGTAAGGGCTGGGCGGTGCCAGCCTCTTCAAGCTGCTCCAGCAACTCATCAAGCGACTTGACCTGGGCCAGCACATCGACACGGGCCACCACGCCCTGGTGACCGTGGCTGCCGCACATCTTGGCCAGCCGCAGACCGTCAGATTCGATCAGCCGTATGCCGGCCTCGCGTGCACGGTCGGTGAACTGGCGCATGCGGGCGTCCCGGCGCGACACATCATAAAAAACTTCAAGAACGGACTGCGGCGCGGTCTTGATACGCACGCCAACAGCGTGGAAGCCAAAAAGAACTTTGGGCGCAGCCCTGGGGGCTGCATTGGGAGGAAGGGACATGCAGCGATTATCCCCGCTCGGCAAAAAAGCCCGAAATTTCGCTAGTCAGGTGCCAAATATGCCTTCAGCCCCCTATTTTCCTGCCCCTTATGCTATTAAATGTGTAGCAAATTTGCATTTGGTCAGGTCAACCCAGAATCGCAACGCCCTTAACCTGCGCGTAAAGTGCGCTCCCCGCCTGCAGTTGCAGCGCATCGGCAGACTTCTGCGTGATGCGGGCCAGCAAGGCGGTGCCGCCGGCACTGAGCCCAACCATAACCTGCCCGGGGCTGTCGTCTGCGAGGCTGGTGACGGTGACCGCAAAGACATTCAGCACGCTGCTGCCTTCCTGGCGCTGCAGCGTCAGGCTCACATCGCGCGCCTGCACGCGAATCCTCACGCGCTGGCCGATGGCGAGCCGCGGATTAAGCAGGCTGACCTGCCCGCCCGGGAAATCGGCATAACTCAGGTGGTAGCGCGGCTCCACCCCTGTCACCGTGGCCTCGATCACGGCTGCGGCTGCGTCGCCGTGGGCCAGCGGCAGGTCCATGCGCGTCATCATCTCGCGGGTTGGACCGGCAGCTACCACGCGGCCGGCATCGAGCAGCACCAGAT
>JANYFF010000384.1 GCA_025362825.1 Polaromonas sp.
CTTGTGATCTCCGGCTTCCACGATACAACAGGCAATCCAGCCAAAAATGCCGAGCTTGCAAAGCAGCGTGCTTTTGCCGTTCGCGATGCCCTCAAGGCTGCCGGTATACCCGACGCCAACATTGAGATGAAAAAGTCTGAACAGTTGACAGCCGCTGGCAGCGACGCAGAAGCCCGGCGCGTTGAGGTAGCTCTGCAGTAGACATCCTGTCTGCAAGGCTGGAGTTTGCGAATCGGCCCGGTCTATGAGATGTTGGATCAGTAACCAATTGGTAACTGACTTACATCCGGTAAGGGGCTAACGCGGTACCATAGGTTGGTAATAAAGTTACATAACCCAGGGTCTCATGTATGCCTGTTCCCCCTAAAAGCCATCACGCCATCCATCCCGTTGTCGCCAGTGTCACGGCCAGAATCATCGAGCGAAGCAAGCCGTCGCGTGACGCCTACCTTGCGCAACTGCATTCGGCAACTACCCGCGCTCGCAGCGCTGACCGCATGGGCTGCGCCAACCTGGCGCATGCGGTTGCCGGCATGCCGCTGGACGACCGCTTCAAGGTGGTCACCGAACGCGCACCCAACATCGCCATCGTCACGGCCTACAACGACATGCTGTCGGCCCACACGCCGCTGCAGACATACCCCGACCTGATCAAGAGCGAAGTCCGCAAGCTGGGTGCCACCGCACAAGTGGCAGGCGGCGTACCGGCCATGTGTGACGGCGTAACCCAGGGTACATCGGGCATGGAACTCAGCCTGTTCAGCCGCGACGTGATCGCCATGGCCACGGCCGTTTCGCTGTCGCATGACATGTTTGATGGCGCGCTGATGCTCGGTGTGTGCGACAAGATCGTGCCCGGCCTGTTGATAGGCGCTTTGCACTTTGGCCATTTGCCGACCGTGTTTGTGCCCGCCGGGCCCATGCCTTCAGGTCTGCCGAACAAGGAAAAAGCCAGGGTTCGCGAATTGGCTGCTCAGGGACTGGTGGGACGCGAGGGCTTGCTGGACGCCGAACTGAAGAGCTACCACAGCCCTGGCACCTGCACGTTTTACGGCACGGCCAACAGCAACCAGCTGCTGCTCGAAGCCATGGGTCTGCACGTACCGGGCACCGCGTTTGTGGCGCCAGGCGGCGCGTTGCGTGATGAGCTGACGCGCGAATCTGCGCGCACCGTGCTGGGCATCATCAAGGCAAAAAGATTTGCGCCTATCGGCCTTGTCGTTGATGAGAAAGCAATAGTCAACGCCATGGTCGCGCTGATGGCCACCGGTGGCTCGACCAACCACCTGATTCACTGGGTCGCGGTGGCGCATTCAGCGGGCATCGTGATCGACTGGAACGATTTTTCTGACCTGTCCGATGTGGTGCCGACGCTGGCGCATGTCTACCCGAATGGCAGCGCCGACGTCAACCAGTTCCAGGCGGCAGGCGGTACCGGACTCATCATCCGCGAATTGCTTGACGGCGGCTTCATGCATGAAGACGTGCTAACGGTGCGTGAAGGCGGCATTCGCGAGTACACGCGTGAACCGGCGCTTGCTGGCGACGCACTCACCTGGCTTGATGCGGGTGATTCAAAAGACCAGTCCATCGTCCGGCATGTGTCGGCACCTTTCAGCGCCACGGGCGGGCTCAAGCTGCTGCAGGGTAACCTCGGCCGCAGCGTGATCAAGGTGTCGGCCGTGCCAGACGACCGGCATGTAATTGAAGCGCCTGCCCGTGTTTTTGATTCGCAGGAGGGGCTGCATGCCGCATTCAATGCCGGCGAACTTGATCGTGATGTGATTTGCGTCGTGCGCTGGCAGGGCCCGCAAGCCAACGGCATGCCCGAGCTGCACAAGCTGACCCCGCCATTGGCCGTGTTGCAGGGCAAAGGCTACCGGGTGGCTTTGGTGACAGACGGCCGCATGAGCGGTGCATCGGGCAAAGTGCCGGCGGCCATTCACGTCTCGCCCGAAGCGGCGGCAGGCGGGCCTTTGGCCAAAGTGCGCGACGGCGACATGATCAGGCTAGATGCGCTGACCGGCGACTTGCAGATCTTGCTGAGTGAAACCGAATGGGCGGCCCGGCCGCTGGACGTCATGCCGCCAGCCTTGCGCCAGGCCAATGGCATCGGCATGGGCCGCGAGTTATTTACCGGAATGCGCCACCACGCACTGGCGGCAGAACAGGGAGCACTGTCATGGATGTAAATGCTGATGTGGGCGGCAAGCTCACCGCCCTGCAGGTGATGCAGGATTCGCCCGTCATACCGGTGATTGTGCTAACCGATGTAACCCAGGCCGTGCTACTGGCCAGGGCGCTGGTGGCCGGCGGTATCCGCATGCTTGAAGTCACCCTGCGCACGCCGCAGGCGCTGGCCTGCATTGAGGCGATTGTGCGTGAGGTGCCCGAAGCTGTGGTGGGTGCAGGCACGGTCCGCAGTGCGGCTGATGCACAGGCCTGTGCGATGGCTGGTGCGCGTTTTGTTGTCAGCCCGGGCTACACCCACTCGGTCGGCCAGGCTTGCCGTGACGCCGGCCTGCCACTGTTGCCCGGCGTGGCAACCGGCAGTGAAATCATGGCGGCACAGGAGGACGGCCTGACCGAGCTCAAGTTTTTTCCGGCGATGCAGGCCGGCGGGCCAGCCATGCTCAAGGCTTGGGGCGGGCCTTTTGGCGATGTACGGTTTTGCCCGACGGGTGGCGTGTCGGCAACCAACGCGGCCGAGTTTCTGGCCTTGCCCAATGTGGTTTGCGTCGGCGGTTCATGGTTGACGCCGGCTGAGGCGCTGGAGCGCGGCAACTGGGCGCAGATCACGGCGCTGGCCCACCAGGCATGCCGTTTGCCCCGGAAACTTGCCTGATTTGGGTTAAATAGTACCCGGAGCCCCGGTCATCCGGTCATCTATTGCTACTAAAAATATAGCAACTTAGCCCAGGCCGACACCAGCGCCGTATTCCGCACGCTGGATAAGTTCGATCTTGTAGCCGTCCGGATCGGTGACAAATGCAATAACCGTTGTGCCGCCCTTGACCGGGCCGGCTTCGCGCGTCACGTTCCCGCCACCTGCCTTGATCTTGGCGCAGGCTGCATGCACATCGGGCACGCCCAGGGCAATGTGGCCAAAGGCTGTGCCCATGTCATAGCTGTCGGTGCCGTGGTTGTAGGTCAACTCGATTTCGGCGTGGTCGGGGTTGTTGCCATAACCGACAAAGGCCAAGCTGTATTTGTATTCTGGGTTTTCAGATGTACGCAGCAGTTTCATGCCGAGCACCTGGGTGTAAAAATCGATAGAGCGCTGGAGATTGCCAACGCGAAGCATGGTGTGGAGTAGTCGCATGGGGGGATTATGGAGCGCCTTGGACAAGTCTGCTGTTTTGCAGTCAATGGATCGGGCGGGCGGTAACAACACAGGTAATGGGAGCGTTTCAAGCGCCTCTTCGCAAGCTTTGACGCCCGGCCCGTAATCACTCAGACCGGCGTAGGCAGCTCGAAAACCAGGCACGTCGTCGTCGCATGCGCATAGAGCTTGCCGTCCGCGCCAACAATTCGCCCCTCTGCAGTCGCTAGTTGCCGTCCGCAATGGATCACCGTGCCTATGGCGCGCAGCGGTCCGCTCTTGTGTGACGCGGCGCGCACGATGTTCACGCTCAGTTCTGCCGTCGTGTAGCCCCTGCCGGCCGGCATCAAGGTGTGTACGGCACAGCCTACGGCTGAATCAAGCAGGGTGGCATACCAGCCGCCATGCACGCTGCCCAGCGGGTTGTAGTGCTTGAGCTGCGGCGTGCCCTGGAAGGTGGCCGTGCCCGGGCCGACTTCTACCAATGAAAAATCCATGGTGTCGGCGATGTGGGGATAGGGCAGGGCGCCCGTCAGCATGGCCTGCATCACTTCCATGCCGGTTTTTCCGGCCACGTCGGCTGGACGGGCCAAGCCGGCCTTACCGCCGCCTTCGATCATTCGTGCAAGTACGCTGGCGCCTTGTGCCAGCCATTGGGCCTGTGTGTCTTGGGGTGTCATTTTTCCGACAGGTGGGTTAATATAGTTGCATATACAAATGTTGTATATACAATTGAATTATGAGCAAAAAATCTGATCTGTCAATGCTTGCCGAGCTCAAGACGCTCGGCTGCACCAATTTCAGGCTGCGCCAACTGATGCGGCGGGTGGCTCATCTCTATGACCTGGAGATGGCCAGGGTCGGGCTCAAGACCACGCAGTTTTCACTCCTGAGTCACGTTCTCAAGCTCGGCCCTCTGCGCCCCGGTGACCTCGCCAGGACCATGAAGGTTGGCGCCTCCACGTTGACGCGTAACCTCAAGCCCCTCATCGATGCGGGCTGGCTGGAGCTTTCTGCTGGTAGTGATGCGCGCAGCCGCAGCGTGCGCATCACCGCCGCGGGCCAGGCCAAACGCGAAGAAGCGCGCCACCGCTGGAAGGCGGCGCAGGACAAGCTCAACCAGTTGCTGGGCCTGGAGCGCGTGCTGGCATTGCACGGCCTGATTGGCGAATCCCTTCAGCTCCTCGAAGGCGAGGATTTGCCGGAGACCGACGACTAGTTTCAACGTGACCCACTATTGCCGTAGCCCCTTTCTTATAAAAATACCCGCGAGGATCTCCCCATGTTTGCCCAACAACTCTCAAGCTGGCTGCAAAAGCGCGGCATCCATTACAGCTGGGTGATCGCCGTGGTCACCTTTTTGACCATGCTGACGATGTCCGCCGCGCTGGGTTTACCCGGTGCCATCCTGCAGCCCCTGAGCAAGGAGTTTGGCTGGAGCAACGAGCAGATTTCTTCTGCGCTGGCGCTGCGCTTTGCACTCTTCGGGCTGATGGGGCCCTTTGCTGCGGTGTTGATGGAGCGCTATGGCCTGCGCCGCGTGATTTGTACGGGTCTCGCGCTGGTTGGCACCGGCATGGCACTTGCAACGCAGGCGACCCAGCTTTGGCATCTCTTCATTCTTTGGGGCGTTATGCTGGGGCTGGGCACGGGCATGACGGCACTGGTGCTGGGCGCGGTGGTAGCCAACCGATGGTTTACCGCGCGTCGGGGCTTGGTGATTGGTTTGTTGACGGCCAGCGCGGCCACTGGCCAGCTGGCATTTTTGCCGGTTGCTGCCTGGTTGATTGAAACGGTTGGCTGGCGCTAT
>JANYFF010000423.1 GCA_025362825.1 Polaromonas sp.
GTGCGGGTGTCGATTTCGACCTTGTCGCCTTGGGCCACAAAAATTGGCACACCCAAGTCAAATCCGGTGGAAATCTTAGCGGGCTTGAGCACTTTGCCGGACGTATCGCCTTTGACGGCGGGTTCGGTCCAGGTGATTTCGCGCACGACGCTGGTGGGCATTTCAACTGAAATGGCCTTGTCGTCATAGAACACGACTTCAAGTTCCATGCCGTCCTGCAGGTAGTTCAGCGAATCACCCATGTTTTCGGCTTCGACTTCATATTGGTTGTACTCGGCATCCATGCAGATGTACATCGGATCGGCAAAGTAGGAATAGGTGCAGTCTTTTTTGTCCAGGATGACTTGATCGATCTTGTCGTCGGCCTTGAAAACGTTTTCGGTGCCGAAGCTGCCGATCAGGCTCTTGAGCTTCATGCGCACGGTGGCAGAGTTGCGGCCGCCGCGGCTGTATTCGGTCTTCAGGACAACCATCGGGTCCTTGCCGTGCATGATGACGTTGCCGGCGCGAATTTCTTGAGCGATTTTCATATCAGTTCTGATGCAATGTTCTTGCAGTATTTTGGAAAGTAGGCCGCTCAACGCTTCAAAGGCTGATGCACGTTCTGCGGCGAAATTGCAGGGTTTGCCTGTTCAGCAACAGGAATGCAAATTCTGCAAAGCCTTTGATTTTAACGGTTTTTTCGGACGAATTGCAGCACGCTGCCGGTCAAATCGGGTAGGGCGGCCAGCCTGTCCCGGGCCTGCAGCGCAGTCTGTTGCCAGGCGCTGCGGTCACTTGCGAAAGCGTGCAGGTCCAGCGCTAGGGCTTCGTCACCGGCGCCGGCATTCCAGGCTCGGTGGAAGTCTCGCAGAGATTCCGGTGCACCCAGCATATCCATGAAAGCGTCCAGCTTGACGTGGTGCGCGCCATCGTCTTGCGGGTAAATCTGCCAGACAAAAGGTTTGCCTGCCCAGATCGCGCGCACCAATGAGTCTTCGCCGCGGACGAAATTCAGGTCACAGGCCCAGAGCAATTCGTCGAATTCGTCTTGCGACAGCAGTGGCAGGTATGAAATTGATAGCAGACCATGGCCGGAATCCGGGGGCTGCGGGCCATTTTGATTGTTTTTTTTGGGTTTTACGGTGGTTGTTGCCACCTGGACGGCCGCTTGCGCCCGCCCCGCCGTCACCAGCAGGTGACGGGTTGGCTGTTGATGCCGTGCGCGGCCAGCTGGGCCAGCAGGGCGGCCAATGCCGGAGGCTCGTAACAAAACAGCGACACCACGACAGCCTTCCCGGTGTCTATGCCCTTGGTGCGCAACCACGCTTCACGGTCAAACGTTTTTTGGTGATTGGCGAGTCTGGGTTCGCGCAGCAGACCGCCCGTACCAGAAGTAAAACCCGGGTAAAAGAAGTGTTTGATCCAGCCCGCTGCCAGACCGCTTTGCACCAGTGAGGGCAAGCCATGGTTGCGGTCGGCATAGGACTCGGCGCTCAGGTATTCAAGGTTGATCCAGCAAGGTTTTTGGCCCCGGGCCGGCAAAATACGGGCGCATGTAGCTATGAATTCAGGAGCAGGCTCACAGCCGAAGGCTTCAATGATGACGTCTGGGGGTAGTTCCGCCGAACTTGTCAGCACGTCAATATCCAGAAGGGCGGGCGCTGTTGGCCACGGCAGGACGCTAACGCCGGGACAGCCGCCGGGGGCCATCCATGCCAGCGCACTGGCGTCGTCCACCCACAGCCGCACACGCTGGCCGCGCGAGGCCAGGTCGGCAGCCAGGCGCCAGCAGACGCCAATATCCCCAAAGTTGTCGATGACCTTGCAAAAAATGTCCCATTGCAGGTGGTGCGGGCTGCTGTCCATCACAGGATTGTCCACAATACGGCTTCCCAGTTTTTTTGAACGTATGACCAAAGTCCACGAATTCGATCCCCAGCTTTTGAGCGAAGTAGCCGCACTGCCGGCCTTGCCGGGCGTCTACCGCTACTTTGATTCGGATGGCGCGGTGCTTTACGTCGGCAAGGCGCGCAACCTGAAAAAGCGCGTCGCCAACTACTTCCAGAAAAACCATGGAGGTACGCGCATCGGCCACATGGTGACGCGCATCGTACGCATGGAAACCACCGTGGTGCGATCCGAGGCCGAGGCGCTGCTGCTTGAAAACAACCTCATCAAGACGCTGAATCCGCGCTTCAACATTTTGTTTCGGGACGATAAAAGCTACCCTTACCTCAAGCTGACCGGCACGCGCGCACAGGACGGTGCGCCGCCGCCGGGGGTCGCCGGCGCTGCGCCTTCCGCCCCTGTTTTTGCCCGGGTGGCCTATTACCGCGGTGCAGTTGAAAAAAAGCACCGCTATTTCGGCCCTTACCCGAGTGCCTGGGCGGTGAAGGAAAGCATTTTGCTGCTGCAAAAGGTTTTCAGGTTGCGCACCTGCGAAGACACGGTATTCAACAACCGGACGCGGCCCTGTCTGCTGTACCAGATCAAGCGTTGCTCGGCGCCGTGCGTTGGCCACATCACGCCTGCGCAATACACCGAAGACGTAACCAATGCCGAGCGCTTTCTGCAGGGCGAAACGCAAGAGATATTGAGCGCGCTGGAGAAGCAGATGCTGCGTTACGCCGAGAAGCTGGAGTTTGAGCAAGCCGCCGAAGTGCGCAACCAGATGTCGGCGCTGTCCAAGGTGCTGCACCAGCAGTCGATGGAAATCGGCGGTATGGGCATCGACAAGGACGTCGACATCCTGGCTGTCAAGGTGCAGGGCGGCAAGGCCTGTGTCAACCTGGCGATGGTGCGCGGCGGCCGGCACCTGGGCGACCGGCCCTACTTTCCGACGCATATCGAGAACGCTGTGGATGTGGCGGAGCTGGATGCCGAAATTGATGCTGACGAATCTTTGGCCCCCAAGGCTAAAACGCTCGAAGCACTGGTGCTCGAAGCCTTCATTGCCCAGCACTACATCGATGTGCCCGTGCCGCCCACGCTGGTGTGCAGCGAACCGGTCGACAAGGCGCTCATTGCAGCGCTGGTAGCCCAGAGCGGCGTGCGTTTTGCCGCCATCCACCAGCCGCGCGAGCAGCGCCGCCTGTGGCTGGACATGGCCCAGAAAAATGCCGAACTTCAGCTGGCCCGCCTGCTTGCCGAGCAGGGCTCCCAACAGGCGCGAACCCGCGCCCTGGCCGAAGCCCTGGACCTGAAATTGGAAGACCTCACGGCGCTTCGCATCGAATGTTTCGATATTTCGCATACGGCAGGCGAGGCAACGCAGGCTTCGTGTGTGGTGTTTGCCGAACACAAGATGCAGAGCGCTGAATACCGCCGCTACAACATCGAAGGCATCACGCCGGGCGACGATTATGCTGCCATGCGTCAGGTGCTGACGCGCCGCTACAGCAAGCTGGCCGAAGCCGCCCGGAACAACGACGCGCGGCTGCCCGACTTGGTGCTGGTTGACGGGGGCAAGGGCCAGGTGTCGATGGCGCGGGAAGTGTTTACAGAGCTGGGCCTGGACCTCGGGCTGATTGCCGGTGTTGAAAAGGGCGAAGGCCGGAAAGTCGGCCTCGAAGAGCTGGTGTTTGCCGACGGCCGTGAAAAAATCTATCTGGGCCGCGATTCGGCAGCGTTGATGTTGATTGCCCAGATACGCGATGAAGCCCACCGCTTTGCCATCACCGGCATGCGTGCCAAACGTGCCAGCGTGCGCACCGGCTCCAGCCGGCTCGAAGACATTGATGGCATAGGCCCAAAACGTCGGGCCAGCCTGCTGCAGCGCTTTGGCGGCCTTCGGGCAATTGCCTCGGCCAGTGCAGAAGACATCGCCACGGTGGACGGAATCTCACGCGAGCTGGCAGAAGAAATTTACCGCGCGTTGCACTGAATTGATGCTGAAGCCGCCGCAGGCTCGCAGCTCATGCCAAAATGCGTCATGAAGTTCTGGACCATTCCCACCTTGATGACCTGGACGCGCATCCTCGCCATTCCGCTCATCGTGGGCATTTTCTACATGAACATTGCGCCCGCCGAGCGCAACCTGATCGCTACGGTGATGTTCGTGGTCTTCGCCGCCACCGACTGGCTTGACGGCTACCTGGCCCGCAAACTCAACCAGAC
>JANYFF010000578.1 GCA_025362825.1 Polaromonas sp.
GTTGCCGACCACACGGGCTTTCCGGAAATGCTGGACGGCCGCGTCAAGACGCTGCACCCCAAGGTGCACGGCGGGCTGCTGGCACGCCGCGATGTACCCGAGCACATGGCGGCCCTCAAGGAACATGGCATAGACACCATAGACCTGCTGGTCGTTAATCTCTACCCCTTCGAATCCACAGTGGCTAAAGCTGGCTGCACGCTTGAAGACGCGATTGAAAACATCGATATCGGTGGCCCGGCGATGGTGCGTTCGGCCGCCAAGAACTGGAAGGACGTCGGCGTGCTGACGGACGCATCGCAGTATGCAAAGGTACTTGAAGAACTGAAGGCCAATGGCAAGCTGACGGACGCAACCAAATTTGCACTGTCGGTGGCCGCCTTCAACCGCATCAGCCAGTACGACGGTGCCATCAGCGACTATCTCTCCAGCATCCAGGCGGATGGCAGCCACGGATTGTTTGCTGGTCAGGCCAACGGACGCTTTGTGAAAGTACAGGACTTACGCTACGGTGAAAATGCGCACCAGCAGGCGGCGCTGTACCGCGATTTGTACCCCGCACCCGGCTCGCTGGTCACGGCAAAACAACTGCAGGGCAAGGAACTGTCATACAACAACATCGCTGACGCTGACGCAGCCTGGGAATGTGTGAAGGGTTTTACCGAATCGGCCTGCGTGATCGTCAAGCATGCCAACCCCTGCGGCGTGGCCGTGGGTGCGAATGCGCTTGAGGCCTACAGCAAGGCATTCAAGACCGATCCAACCTCTGCTTTCGGCGGCATCATTGCCCTGAACTGCACGCTGGACGAAGCCGCCGCACAGCAAATATCAAAACAGTTTGTTGAAGTGCTGATGGCGCCGGCCTTCACGCCCGAAGCCATGGCGGTTTTCAAGACCAAGGTGAATGTTCGTATCCTGCAGATCGACCTGCCGCCGGGCGGCGAGTCGGCCTGGCAACAGGGCCGCAATGCCATGGACATCAAGCGCGTGGGCTCCGGCCTGCTGATGCAGACGGCTGATAACCACGAACTGGCGCTGGCCGATCTTAAAGTCGTGAGCAAGCTGCAACCGACACCGGCGCAACTGCAGGACCTGCTGTTTGCATGGAAGGTCGCCAAATACGTCAAGTCCAACGCCATCGTGTTCTGCAAGGACGGCATGACCACGGGCGTGGGCGCAGGCCAGATGAGCAGGCTGGATTCAGCGCGTATCGCCAGCATCAAAGCCGGGCACGCCAACCTGTCGCTGGCAGGCACGGCAGTCGCCAGCGATGCCTTCTTCCCCTTCCGCGATGGCCTGGATGTGGTGGTCGATGCAGGCGCCACCAGCGTGATTCAGCCCGGCGGTTCGATGCGCGACCAGGAAGTGATCGACGCTGCGGACGAACGCGGTGTGGTGATGGTTTTATCCGGTGTACGCCACTTCAGGCACTAAAAAGAACTAAAAAGGTCCGTAGCCCCCGGTTTCCGGACATCTTCTGCTATTAATTTTGCAGCGTTGAGCTGACCGGCTCAACGTCCTGCAAAAAATTGCGCGGCGGCTTCAACTGTCTCTTCAATATCGGCAGCCGAATGGGCCGAGCTCACAAAACCCGCTTCATAAAGCGCCGGGGCATAGTAAACACCCTTGTCCAGCATGGCGTGGAAGAAGCGGTTGAACGCCGGGCTGTCGGTGGTCATGACCTTCGCATAGTTTTGCGGCAGCTCGGGCAGCAGGAAAAAGCCGAACATGCCGCCCTGACTGTCGCCGCAAAACGGTACGCCAGCTTTTGCGGCCGCGCCGGTCAGGCCGGACACCAGGCTGCGCGTGCGCTCGCCCAATGCTTCGTAAAACCCCGGCTTGCTGATTTCGCGCAAGGTCGCCAGGCCGCAGGCGGTGGCTACCGGGTTGCCCGACAGCGTGCCGGCCTGGTAGACCGGGCCTTGCGGCGCGAGTTGCTCCATCACGGCGCGGGTGCCGCCAAAGGCCGCCAGCGGCATGCCGCCGCCAATCACTTTGCCCAGCACGGTCATGTCAGGCTTGAAACCCGGAATGCTTTTGGCATAAATGCTTTGGGCGCCGCCCAGTGCGACCCGAAAGCCGCTCATGACTTCATCAAAAATCAGCAGGGTACCGTATTGAGTGCAAAGTTCGCGGCAGCGCTTCATGAAGGGCACGCTGGCGCGTACAAAGTTCATGTTGCCGGCGATGGGTTCAATCATCAGGCAAGCCGTGCTGCTGCCATGCAGGGCAAAGGCTTCTTCCAGTTGTGCGAGGTTGTTGTATTCGAGTACCAGCGTGTGCTGGACGACTTCAGGCGGCACGCCCGCACTGGTGGGGTTGCCAAAGGTGGCGAGGCCTGAGCCGGCCTTGACCAGTAGCGCATCGGCATGGCCGTGGTAGCAGCCTTCAAACTTGATGATCTTGCTGCGGCCGGTGGCACCACGCGCCAGGCGAAGCGCGCTCATCGCCGCCTCTGTGCCCGAGCTGACCATACGTACCATTTCAATCGAAGGCACCAGCCGGATGATTTCTTCGGCCAGCTCGATCTCGCGCTCGGTGGGCGCGCCGTAGGAGAAGCCTTCCAACAATGCTTTCTGCACGGTTTCAAGCACCGCCGGATGGCCATGGCCTAGGATCATCGGCCCCCAGGAGCCGATGTAGTCGATGTAGCGTTTGCCGTCGGCATCCCAGAAATACGCGCCTTGGGCGCGTTGTACAAAGCGCGGCGTGCCACCCACTGCCTTGAAGGCGCGGACCGGTGAGTTGACACCGCCGGGAATGATTTTTCGGGCGCGTTCAAACAGGATGTCGTTGCGCGAGGCATGGCCTTGTGAAGGGCTGACAGGTGTCGGGCTTTCAGTGTTTGGTAGTTCCATTGGGCGGTAAATCAAAAAAAGGTTTGGAAGGATTCAGCGTAAGCGCCGCATCGTCGGTGGCGGGCTCCTCTTCGGCATCGGCGTCGTCATCCAGGTCTGTCTGCGCCCAGAAAAGGCGGTCGGGCACAATATGGCCCATGCCCGGATGAAAGCCGGCGTCCAGGCTGTGGTCGAGATAGGTCAGCGCTTCAGCGGTCGCCGCCTGCAGGTCGTGACCATTGGCCAGCAGGGCTGCAAGGGCGGCCGACAGGGTGTCACCGGCACCCGAAAAGATGGCCTCAAAGCGCTCGAACTTTTCGCTGTAAAGGATCGCCTGCGGCGTGGCCAGCACGTTGTCAATAAACTGGTCGGCTGATGGGATGCCCGTGACAAGGGTATAGGGCACGCCCAGTTCGGCGGCCGCTTTTGCAATGTCCTTGGCAGACGGATTGCGCTCTCCCGACCAGTCCGGCAAAAGCCAGCGCCACAGGCTGCTGTGGTTGCCGACCAGCACAGTCGTCTGCGGCAGCATCAGCTCGCGGAAGGCGTCAAGGTAGCTGTCAATCTGACTCTCATCCCACCAGGAAAGATTGGGCATGTAGGCAATAAGGGGTACATCGGCATAGTCTGAAGCGATTTCAGCAATGACACTGATGTTTTCTGGGCTGCCGACAAATCCCACCTTGATGGCTGCTGCAGACATGTCCTCAAGCGCGGTGCGGGCCTGCTCGGTGACGGCTTCTTCGTCAAAGGAAAAGTGGTCGAATATTTCGGCGGTATCCCGCACATAAGCGCCGGTGACGACTGCCAGCACGTGGCCACCAGCCGATGCAATGGCGGTGATGTCGGCGGTCAGCCCGCCAGCCCCGCTGGGGTCGCTGGCATTGAAGGTCATGACGCAGGCGGGTGCGTCTTCGCTGACATCGGTTTGAAGTTTGCGACTGTCCATGGGAGGAGGGGTGGGGTTTGCCATAGGCTGCGATTTTGCCTTGTACGCGAATAAGCAACGCTGCCTCGATACAATTCTTGCATTCTATTTGAAGGCAACTTAAGCTGGGACTCAATCAATGACTTGGATGTGTTTAATCTGCGGCTGGATTTACGACGAGGCGACGGGTGTCCCCGATGACGGCATTGCTGCGGGCACGCCATGGGCTCAAGTGCCCATGAACTGGACCTGTCCTGAATGCGGCGCGCGCAAGGAAGACTTTGAAATGGTTCAAATCTAGAAAATTCCATCCAGTCCGGTATCACAATCACCATTCCAGGCCCGCATACTGTGCGAGCCTTGCAGAAACAGGAGCGAAGCCAGTGAGTATTACCAGTTCTGGACTCAAGGTCTTGGTCATTGATGACAGCAACACCATCAGGCGCAGCGCAGAAATCTTCCTCAAGCAGGGCGGCCACGAGGTGCTTTTGGCCGAAGATGGATTTGACGCCTTGGCCAAAGTCAATGACTACCAGCCCAACCTGATTTTTTGCGACATTCTGATGCCGCGACTTGATGGTTATCAAACCTGCGCGATCATCAAGCGCAATGCGCGCTTTTCAAACGTTCCCATCGTCATGCTGTCTTCCAAGGATGGTGTGTTTGACAAGGCCAGGGGCCGCATGGTGGGATCGCAGGACTACCTGACCAAGCCTTTCACCAAAGACCAGTTGCTCCAGACCGTCCTGGAGCTCGGCAACGCAAACAAGGAGTAGCGTAATGACAATTAAAAAGATTCTGGTGGTCGATGACTCCAAGACCGAACTCATGTATTTGACCGATCTTCTCGTCAAGAACGGGTTCACCGTCAAGACCGCCGAGAACGCAGAAGACGCCTTTCGTCGTCTGGCTGAAGAAAAGCCCGAGCTGATTTTGATGGACGTGGTGATGCCCGGTCAGAATGGTTTTCAGTTGACACGGGCCATTACCCGCGACCCACTCTACTCTGACGTCCCTATCATTATGTGCACCAGCAAGAACCAAGAAACAGACCGTGTCTGGGGTATGCGCCAGGGAGCGCGCGACTACATCACCAAGCCTGTGAATGCAGACGAATTGATGGCAAAAATCAAAGCCCTGGGCTGATAAGGCTAAAGCCCAGACTATGGCGAATAGACAAGCTATCCGGGAATTGCAGACGCGCCTGGCAGACAGGCTGCAGGTAGCGCGTACGCAGGGTGTGGCACCTTCCTGGCTGGCAGTCCAGGCGGGTGGCAAAAATTATCTTTTCCCCATGGAGCAGTCGGGCGAGATATTCCCTTGGGTATCGACCCAGGCCGTGCCCTATACACAGGCATGGTTTTTGGGGGTGGCTAATCTGCGTGGCGGTCTTTTTGGCGTGGTTGACCTGGCCAGTTACGTCACGGGACAGGCGGCGCCTGCCAAAAGTGAACTGGCGCGCAAGGAATCGCGATTGGTGGCACTTAACGGCGCTTTTGACATCAATTGTGCCTTGTTGATTGACCAGTTGGCCGGGTTGCGAAACCAGGAAGCCTTCAGTGATTTTTCTGAAAAGCCTGCGGATGCGCCCGAATATTTCGGCAACCGCTATGTTGATCCAAACGGTGCCGTTTGGCAGGAAATCAATCTGCAGACCCTCGCCCATCAAGCTCATTTTTTGACCATTGGCGCCTAGCGCGCACAACGTTTCTTCCTGAAGGCTCATCATGTCCGTTATAGAAAAAATCCAAAGCCTCTTCAAAACAAAGTCTTCACAGCCCGAAGACAGCATGGACATGGCATCCTTGGGGACGCCTGCCGACCCGTTTGCGACGGGTGCCATGGACCAGGCAAGCCTGGCCGCTGCGACCCGGATCCAGTCCGAAAAAAATACAAATACAAATATAAATGAGGATGACGGCGGTTTTCCTGCGAGCCGCCTGGCCAGTTCCGAAGAAACTGCGATGGTTGAAAATCCGGGTTTGCTCCGGCTTCCGATTCTGGGCAGCCGGACCATCGCGCAGCACCAGCGGACCCTTCTCATATTGCTGGGTGTATCGGTGCTGGTGCTGGCAATCGTTGCTTATCGTGCCCTGAACCAGGCCGATACAGTGGCCCAGCAGGTGGCTGCAACCGGCCAGTCGCTGATGCAGTCGCAACGCCTCGCGAAATCCGTGTCGCAGGCGCTGGTAGGTAGCGCCCAGGCCTTTCCGGACGTGAAGGAAAGCTCCGACGTTCTGGCAAAAGCAGTGCGTGGACTGAAATCCGGCGAACCCACACTGCGTCTTGAGCCCGTGAATACCGACCTTCAGCCCGATGTAGAGAAAGTCACGCCGCTGATGGAGCGCGCAGAGAAAAATGCTGCAACCGTGATGGGCCAGAAAGACATTCTGACCCAGGTGGGCAACGCGCTGCGCACCATTAACCGCCAGTCATCCGACCTGCTGGAAATCGCAGAAACAGTTTCTTCACTTAAGCTGCAGCAAAATGCCGCCCCTGCAGAGATTTCCGCTTCCGGCCAGCTGGTGATGTTGACGCAGCGGATTGGTAAATCAGCCAATGAGTTTTTGACTATGGAGGGCGTGAGCCCTGAAGCCGTTTTCCTGCTTGGGAAGGATTTGAATTCCTTTAAGGAAATTGCCCAGGGTTTGCAGGAAGGCAGCCCCGAGTTGCGTTTGAGTGGTTCCAAAGATCCGCAAACCCGCGAACGCCTTGAGGCACTGATGGCCCTCTACGAACAAACTCGTGTACAGGCCGGCGCCATTCTGGGCAATCTGCAGGGTCTGGTGTCAGCCCGTGAAGCGCAGTCTTCGATCATTGCCGACAGCGAGCCGCTGCGTCGTGGCCTGGAAGACCTGCAGAGCAAACTTTCCTCACAGTCCGGCCTGAGCGCCGGTTCGGTTACGGCCCTGGTGGTTGCCGCACTGTTCGGTTTGACCTGTGCCATCGGTATTGCGCGCGTGCAGCTCCAAGACAGCCGCCAGCGCCAGGGCATTGCAGAGAAGCAGCAGATTGAAGCGCGCGGCCAGGAGCAGGACGCCAAGCGCGTCAATGACGCCAACCAGGCCGCCATTTTGCGGTTGATGAATGAGTTGCAGACAGTTGCCGAGGGCGACCTGACACAGGAAGCAACCGTTACCGAAGACATTACCGGCGCTATCGCCGACTCGGTGAACTACACCGTTGAAGAGTTGCGCCAGCTGGTAGGTAACGTGCAAAACACGGCTACACGCGTCGCACAAACGACGGCTCAGGTGGAAAGCACGTCCACCGAACTTCTCGCCGCGTCTACAGAGCAGTTGCGAGAGATTCGTGAAACCGGCCAGTCGGTGTTGGACATGGCGTCTCGAATCAATGAAGTGTCCACACAGGCGCAGGAATCTTCCCAGGTTGCACGGCAGTCGCTGACAGCTGCAGAGTCTGGCCTTCAGGCTGTACAAAACGCCATTGGCGGTATGAACTCGATCCGGGACCAGATCCAGGAAACCTCCAAGCGCATTAAACGGCTGGGTGAATCGTCACAGGAAATTGGTGAAATTACCGAGCTGATTTCTGATATTACTGAGCAGACCAACGTTTTGGCGCTGAACGCTGCCATCCAGGCGGCGTCAGCCGGTGAAGCTGGTCGGGGCTTTTCTGTTGTGGCGGAAGAGGTGCAGCGCCTGGCTGAACGGTCTGCCGATGCAACGCGTCAGATTTCGGCACTGGTGAAAGCGATTCAGACCGACACCCAGGATGCTGTGGCCGCTATGGAACGGTCCACACAGGGTGTGGTTGAAGGTGCAAAACTGTCCGATAGCGCGGGTACTGCGCTGTCCGAGATTGACCGTGTGTCCCGGCGTCTTGCGGATCTGATTGAACAGATTTCAAACTCTGCGACCCGGGAAGCCGAATCAGCCAACGTTGTGGCTGGCAACATCCAGCATATTTTTGCCGTGACGGAACAAACCGGTGAAGGTACCCGTTCTACTGCGCAGCAGGTGCGTGACCTGTCACGCATGGCAGAAGAACTGCGCCAGTCTGTATCCCGATTCAAGATCGCCTGATACGCGCCCTCCACATTTTGTGCCCGACAGCGAATTCCGCCTTTTGAACCGGTCTGTTATTTATGCAACCCAACGTCCAGAATTCAACAGCCGCTGATGTCGACTTTGCGGTCAACGATCTTGGCCCCCTCGCCTGGGTTCTGGACGAGTTGCGCAAATCGCTGGATGGCGCCGCCAAGGCGCTCAAGCGGTTTGTGCGGGATGCGGAAGCTGCAAGGGGCTCCGATCTTGCCGCCATAGATGCCAGCCAGTTGCGCATTGCCCGCCAGCAACTCCATCAGGCCGTCGGCGCCCTTGAAATGGTTGGCCTTGCCGCGCCGGCTATGGTTCTGCGCAGCATGGAGGCGGCCGTCCAGAGGTTTGTGCAGCAACCTGAACAGTGCAACCAGGATGCTGCAGCCCGGATTGAGCGAGCCAGCTTTGCCCTGACCGAATACCTTGAAGGTGTGCTGGCAGACAAGCCTATATCTTCAGTCTCGCTGTTCCCGCAATACCGCGATGTTCAGGAGCTTTTGCGCGCTGACCGCATACATCCTGCTGACCTTTGGCCCCACGAATGGCGCTGGCTTGACCCTGAACTTGCCAGCACCGCCGCACCACAGAACTACAGTGACAACGCCAGGGCAGTTTTTGACCAGTCCGTACTCCAGATCATGAAGGGGCAGGTGTCGCAAGCGGCACGCAAGCTCAACGAGTTAAGCCTCGGGTTTTCGGTCAGGCAGGAAGAACGCCAACCCAGGATTTTCTGGAAAATTGCCGCAGCTTTTTTTGAAGCACTGGCGCACAAACTGATCGTTCCGGATATTTATGTGCGGCGTGCCACGTCCCGTATTCTTTTGCAGTATGCCGCTTTGAGCAAGGGCGACACCTCGATTTCGGAGCGGCTCGCCCACGATTTGCTTTTTTTCTGCGCCCAGGCAGTTGCGCCGCGAGCTGCGGATGCGCCGGTGCTGTCCGCCGTTCGTTCCGCGTATGGCCTTGCCCGTTTCAAGCCTGTCGATTACGAAGCCGTGCAGTTTGGCCGCTTTGATCCCGCGTTACTGGCCCAGGCTCGCAAGCGCATCGTGTCGGCCAAGGAAACCTGGTCGTCCCTCTCGGCAGGTGATGTCAGCAAATCAAAACTCGTGGTGGACCAGTTCAGTCTGGTAACAGATTCGCTGTTAAAACTCCATCCGCCAAGCGAGCCGCTGGCCAATGCACTTTCTCTCGCCATAGACACGATTGCCCGCTCCGGTCAGGCGCCAGGCATTGAACTGGCCATGGAAGTGGCAACTTCGGTACTCTACCTCGAAGCAGCCTTTGACGATCTCGATCCAGCTGATCCGCAATTGCCTCTACGTACCAGGCATCTGGCCGAGCGCCTTGAAAACGTTCGCAGTGGGGGTCAACCCGAGCCGCTTGAGCCCTGGATGGAAGAGCTTTACAGGCGTGTAAGCGATAAGCAGACCATGGGTAGCGTCGTCGGCGAATTGCGCGTCTCGCTGGGCGAGCTTGAAAAATCACTAGACCTGTTCTTCCGCAATCCCCAAGACAAGTCCGTCTTGCGGAATGTGCCTGGTCAGCTGGCGCAAATGCGCGGCGTTTTGTCCGTATTGGGTCTTGAGCAGGCATCCCAAGCCGTGTTGCGTATGCGTGACAGTGTTGAGCAAATGCTGGTCACCGAAGTTGACGGGCAACTGGCCCGCAGTGCAGGTACCTTTGACCAGCTCGGCAATAACCTCGGTGCGCTGAGCTTTTTGATAGACATGCTGAATTACCAGCCGGCGCTGGCAAAAAAACTGTTCGTCTATGACGACACCACCGGTGAATTGCGTCCCCTGATGGGCCGCACACACAAAGCTGTGGATGCTGCAAACAGCGTCACCACCAGTGGCGACTTGTTGTCGCAACAGGTGAGTTCTGTCATGCAGGAGGCAGGAGCCGGCGTATCAAACGAAAAATTGACAGGCAAGCTGGATGCACTGGCCACGCACGCGGCGCTCGCCGGGCAGTCCGAACTTGCCAAAACCGCGCACGATGCGTCCATTGCGGTGTCCCAACATAACCCTGAAGCAACTGCAAGCGCCCTCAGTCACCTCGCGTCCTCGGTGGCGCCCATGGTCGCCCAGCCGGCGCCTGCGGTTGACGCGGTGGACTTTGAAGAAGACGATTTGCGCGATATTTTTCTTGAAGAGGCGCGTGAGGTTGCGGGCAATGGCCAGCAAGCCATCGTTTTGCTGGGCAGCGACCCGGCGGACATCGGTCAGCTGACAATTTTGCGCCGCGTCTTTCACACCCTCAAGGGCAGTTCGCGCATGGTCGGGCTCAACGAATTCGGCGAAGCTGCGTGGTCAGTAGAGCAGTTGTTCAACAGCTGGCTGGCCGATCAGAAGCCCGCAAGTGATGATCTCCGGGCTTTGTCGGCAAGCGTGCTGACGGCGTTTTCAGCGTGGATAGAAGACATTGCTGGCAACCGCGACAGTGCGTGGACGGCCTCTGCTTTCCGTGCAAGCGCCGACGCCATGCGCGCAGACGGACGGCTGGTTGCGCTGGAGTTACCTGCAGCAATAGCGGTGCCAGTATTGGCGGGGGTGGAGCCTGAAGAAGCATCTCACTTGCCATCCGTGGTTGAGCCGGCGGCTGCCGGTTCTGTTACAGATACAGATGCAGATCTGGATTTCGATGCCTTTTTCG
>JANYFF010000601.1 GCA_025362825.1 Polaromonas sp.
ATTAATTATGCTGACTGCTGAACAACTCATGGCCTCCCACAAAGCCAACATCGAAACCCTGTTTGGTCTGACACACAAAGCCTTTGAAGGCGTTGAGAAACTGGTCGAACTGAACGTGCAAGCCACCAAAGCTGCTTTGGCTGAAACCGCTAACCACGCACAAGCCGTGATGGGCGTGAAAGACGCACAAGAACTCCTGGCCCTGCAAGCCGGCATGGTCCAGCCCCTGGCTGAAAAGACCGCCGCTTACAGCCGTCACCTGTATGACATCGCCACCGCTGCAGGCGCTGACCTTGGCAAGACGTTTGAAGCCCAGTCTGCTGATGCACAGAAAAAAGTCATGGGCCTGGTTGACAGCGCCACCAAGAACGCACCTGCCGGTTCCGAAACCGCAGTTGCTGTCATGAAGAGCGCTGTTGCAGCTGCCAACAATGCATTTGAATCGATGCAAAAGGCTGTCAAGCAAGCCGCCGACATGGCTGAAACCAACTTCAACACGGCTGCAACCACAGCCATGAACGCTACCAAGACCGCCACGAAAAAGCGTTAATTCGCCAGTAGTGACTGTCCCCGGAAAACCGCCGCGCCTGAGGCGCGGTGGTTTCCGGAAACCAGTTGTCTCCTCGGATCCTTTCAGAATTTAGTTCAGGGATCCAGTTAAGCCCAGTCTTGCGACTGGGCTTTTTTTTGCGTGCCGCCATAAATGCCGCATAGTCGCGAATTGCGTTGTTGCTTCGTGCTCGCAATCCTCATGTACACAAGTACACTCTGGTTGCTGTACGCGCAGCGCCTAGCACTTCATCCCCTATGCAGCATTTTTGACAGCACGCGTTTACCTGCTCGTTGTCGTCTCAAGTTTTGCCTTCAACGCAGGCAAAGCCGCCAGCATGGCCGCCCGTCCTGAATCGATCGCGCGCTGGCGGGCTGAAAAGTCTGCGCTCTTCAAGCCTGCCAGAGATGGCCTGACCACGATATCGGCTTCTTTCAGTTCGTACTGGTTAATGCTTTTGCCCATGATGGCGAAGGTCTGTAACAAGATTTGCAGGGTGTCGCTTGCGGAATTGGCCTCGGGCGGGCTGGAGATGTCGACGGCAATCACCACGTCTGCGCCCATCTGCCGGGCGTAGCGCACCGGCACCGGCGCGACCAGACCGCCGTCAACATACTCGCGGCCATTGATCTTGACCGGTACAAAGACTGCGGGCACCGCACTGGACGCACGCACCGCTGTACCGGTATCGCCACGCTGGAACAGCACAGCCTGGCCGCTGTTCAGGTCGGTGGCGACGATGCCCAGCGGTATGGCCATGTTTTCAATCAGCCTGCCGGCCACCAGATCGTTGACGTAACGGCCAAGCGCTTCACCGCGAAACATACCGCGGCCAAAAATCGGAAGCATCCAGTCGGTAATCGCCACTTCTTCCATGTTCAGCGCTGTCTGCTGGAGCTGCGCGCTGGTCTTGCCGCTGGCGTACAGCGCAGCGACCAGGCTGCCGGCCGAAGTACCGACCACCAGTTGCGGCCTCAACCCGGCTTCTTCGAGCACGGCAATCACGCCTACATGCGCAAAACCCCGCGCCGCGCCACCGCCCAGTGCAAGGCCAATCTTCAGTGGTTTTTTGACAGTAGCTGGCGGCGTTGGCCCAGCCACTGGCCCACCACCCGGGACCGGCGCGACGGTGGAGCAAGCCGCCAGCAATATCGCTGAGAGGGCAAGCAAGCAGGCACCAGTGCTGCGGCGTAGGGCTGAGAAACCTGCACATTTACTGCTTGAATACGGTGAGAGAAAAGAAATAGTGAAGTCCTTGCTGATGCTGGTTTGTCTTGTCGTGCGGCGCACGGCGTTGGTCGTATTTTGCCCGCCTGTGCCAGTCGGTCAGCAGAAGTTGTGCGCCATAATTAACCTTTACGTAAACGTCAACCGGGGCCTTTGCGGCTCCCCCATCTCAAGGAAACACCATGGACATCGCAGGTAAGGTATTTATCGTCACCGGTGGCGCTTCGGGCCTCGGCGAAGGCACAGCACGCATGCTGGCGGCCAACGGCGCCAAGGTGGTGATTGCCGACATGCAGGTCGAAAAAGGCGAAGCTATTGCGCACGAAATCGGCGGCGCCTTCGTCAAATGCGATGTCAGCCAGGAAGCCGATGGCCAGGCAGTGGTTGCCAAAGCCGTGTCGCTGGGCAAGCTGATGGGCCTGGTCAACTGCGCCGGCATTGCCCCGGCTGAAAAAACCGTCGGAAAAAACGGCGCGCACAACCTGGGCGTGTTCACCAAATGCATCACCGTCAATCTGGTCGGCAGCTTCAACATGATTCGCCTGGCCGCCGACGCCATGAGCAAAAACGAGCCCGAAGCCACCGGCGAGCGCGGCGTGATGATTTCAACCGCCTCCGTGGCAGCCTATGACGGCCAGATCGGCCAGGCCGCCTACAGCGCCTCAAAAGGCGGGATTGTCGGCATGACCCTGCCGATCGCGCGGGACCTGGCACGCAACGGCATCCGCAACATGACGATTGCACCGGGCATTTTCGGCACGCCCATGATGTTCGGCATGCCCCAAGAGGTGCAGGACTCACTGGCCGCGTCGGTACCCTTTCCTTCACGCCTGGGCACCCCGCAGGACTACGCCAAGCTGGCAAAGCACATCATTGAAAACGACATGCTCAATGGCGAAGTAATTCGCCTGGACGGCGCGATCCGCCTGGCGCCGCGCTGATCGAAGCAAAAAAAGGAGTCTTGCGCTGGCACCTTGCGTGACGTAACACTCCTTTTTTTATAGCAACATACGCCCGAATAACGGGGGCTAATGGCCTAAATGGCTCCCAAAAATGGTTTTGAGTCCTGCAGACTCTGCCAGCAGCATGGTGGCGAGCGATACGATGATTCTCTCTTCTGGCAAAGCGATGGCATGTACCCCAACCTGATCCGCAGATTCGCCAGTGCTGGCCTTGCCCTGCTGCTGGCTGCCGGCTCGCCTGCCACGCATGCAGACGCCGACACCCAGCCCGAGCAGCCGGAAGCGGGCTCCGGCTATAAGGCCAAGCCGGGCTGGGCGACCAGCAGGTTTTCTGTGGCGGCAGCCAACCCGCTGGCCACCGATGCGGGCTACCAGATCCTCAAGGCTGGCGGCTCGGCGGTCGATGCGGCGATTGCCGTGCAAATGGTGCTGGGCCTGGTCGAACCCCAGTCCAGCGGCATAGCCGGCGGTGCTTTCCTGCTGCACTTCGATGGCAAGGCTGTAGAAGCCTTTGACGGACGCGAGACCGCGCCGGCTGCTGCTGGTGAAAACCTGCTGATGGGCGCTGACGGCAAACCCCTGGCCTTCTACGATGCCGTCGTCGGGGGCCGCGCGGTCGGCACACCAGGCGCCCTGCGCATGCTGGAAATGGCACACCGGCAGCACGGCCGGCTGCCGTGGGCGCAACTTTTTGAACCCGCCATTGCCCTGGCCGGAAACGGCTTTACGGTCAGCGCGCGACTCCACACGCTGCTGGCGTCTGAAGTCCACCTGAAAAAAGACCCGGTGGCCTTCACCTATTTTTACGACGCCCTGAGTCTACCGTGGCCAGTGGGGCACGTCCTTAAAAACCCTGAATTTGCGGCTGTACTCAGGGTGATTGCCGCCGGGGGCTCGCGTGCGCTGCACGAAGGCGAGGTGGCGCAGGCGATCATCAGCAAGGTGCAAGGCCACCCCACCAACCCTGGCCTGCTGTCGATGGCCGACCTGGCAGCGTACCAGGCTAAAAAGCGCGACCCCCTGTGCTACGACTACGCCGCTGCCGGCAAAAACTACCGGATCTGCGGCATGCCGCCACCGGGCTCCGGTGCGCTTGCTATCGGGCAAATCCTGGGCATCCTGAACAACACGGCTGCCGCCACCCTGCCGCTGCAAAAAACCATCACGGACACGGGCATACGCTGCATACGCGCACCCTGCCCCAGCGAGCTTGAAAACGTAATGCCGTCCCCGGAATGGCTGCATCTGTACACCGAAGCCGCGCGCCTGGCCTATGCGGACCGGGCGCAATACCTGGGTGACCCGGACTTCGTCCGGCCACCCGCCGGCCGCTGGATGAGTCTGCTGGAGCCCGCCTACCTTGCAAGCCGCGCAAATCGCATAGGCCTGCGGAGCATGAAGGTCGCCACGCCCGGCAACCCGGGCGCCACAGCCCTCAGCCATGCGCCCATGGCCGAGCAATACGAATATGGCACCTCGCACATATCGGTCGTCGACGCTTACGGCAACGCCATCGCCATGACCACGACAATTGAGGACGCCTGGGGCGCGCGCCAGATGGTCAACCGCGGCAAGGGGCTGGCCGGCGGCTTTTTGCTCAACAACGAACTGACAGACTTCAGTTTTGCACCGACGGGCGCGGACGGCAAACCGGTGGCTAACCGCGTGCAGGGCGGCAAGCGCCCGCGTTCGTCCATGTCACCTACCCTCGTGTTTGACAAGGCCACAGGCCAGCTCGTGATGACCACTGGCAGCCCGGGTGGCGCCGTCATCATCAATTTCACGGCGAAAACACTTTACGGCGTACTCAACTGGGGCCTGAACATGCAGCAGGCCATCAACCTGCCCAACTTCGGCTCGCTCAACGGCCCGACCCTGCTGGAAGAAAAACGCTTCCCGGCGGCCACCATCGATGCCTTGCGGGCTCGCGGCCATGAAGTACGCGAACGCACCATGACCAGCGGCCTGCAAGGCATACAGCGCACGCCCGATGGCTTGTTCGGCGGCGCCGATCCCCGGCGCGAGGGCATTGTGATGGGTGACTAGCTCCGGTCCTTCACATGCCACAACGAAGAATTACCACGAATTGAGGAGACTGTTTGGTCTGAGCCTGTCAAAGCTTTTTGAAGCCCTTCGACAAGCTCAGGGTGAACGGTTGCACGCGAACATTTGGGTAACAATCGCTCAACGCCCTCAATCTGGAGTCACTGATGCCAAACATTCGTAAAAACTATAATCTGCTTGCCGCAGCGCTTGTGGCCCTTGTCACCGCAGCAGCCCCCGCGCATGCCGGCAAAACCCTTGACGCCATCAAGGCACGCGGTCAGCTGGTGTGCGGTGTCAGCAGCGGGGTGGCGGGCTTCTCGCAAGCCGACAGTGCAGGCAAATGGTCGGGCCTGGATGTCGATGTCTGCCGCGCGATTGCCGCCAGCATCCTGGGCGATGCCAACAAGGTGAAATGGGTGCCGCTGGTATCGCAGCAGCGTTTTGCCGCGCTGCAGTCGGGCGAGGTGGATATTTTGTCGCGCAACACCAGCTGGACATTGAGCCGCGATGCATCGCTGGGTCTGGCTTTTACCGGCGTGACCTACTACGACGGCCAGGGCTTCATGGTGCCGGCCAAGAGCAAGGTCAAAAGCGCCAAGCAGCTCAAGGGTGCGACGGTCTGTGTCCAGTCGGGCACCACCACAGAGAAAAACCTCACCGAGTTCTCGCGCGTCAACAACCTCAACATCAAGCCTGTGGTGTTTGAAAAGTTTGATGCTGCCAATGCAGCTTATTTCGCCGGTCGCTGCCAGGCCTACACCACCGACGCTTCAGGCCTTGCCTCCATTCGCAACAAGGAAGCCAAAACGCCGGCTGAGCACACCGTGCTGGCCGACCTGATCTCCAAGGAGCCGCTGAGCCCGGCGGTACGCCGCGGTGACGACGAGTTTTTTGCTATCGCCAAATGGGTGGTGTTCGGGCTGATTGAGGCAGAAGAATACGGCGTGACCCAGGCCAACGTCGAACAGATGGCGCGTGACACCAAAGACCCGGCCATTGGCCGCCTGCTTGGCACGACCGAAGACACCGGCAAGCTGCTCGGCCTGGACAAGGCCTGGATGGCCAACGCCATCAAGGCCACCGGCAACTACGGTGAAATCTTCGAACGCAATGTTGGCCCCAAAAGCGGCCTGGGCCTGCCGCGCGGCAGCAAC
>JANYFF010000612.1 GCA_025362825.1 Polaromonas sp.
TGCAAGCAGCAAAGACAAAACAGGAGCCGCCAAAGGCCATGCGCTGGCCCGAAAAGGATTGGGTGTGGGTGGGCGAAGTTGCCAAATCGATCGGCATGAGCCGCTCTGCATTTGTGCGCGAGTCGGCCTTGCTTGCCGCCAAAGCCACGGCGGCCGGATTGACCCCGTATTTTGTGGAGTGGCCGAAGGCCAAACCACAAAATACGGCCATTAATGATTTTTCGAACCAGACCGCGAAGCAGGTCGGGGGAGGAAAAGCAGTGATGGAGGAGCCGAACCCGATTAGACGCGGAGCGGATCATCGGGCGAAACCTCGGAGAGGTTGAGGGCGGGGCGACGACGAACGAATTCCCTCGATGTCCGTTCAGGACAAATCGGGGGAAGAGAGAGGAGGAGAGGCGATGCCACGGAAGGCGTTTACGAAGCAGCACAGGCAACCCACTGCGCCAAAAGGCGAGTGGGATGCGGTGCTTGCTGAGGCAAAGGCTGAGGTGGCTCGCTTCTCGGAGGTCTCCAAGGAATCGAGGGAGACCTACGAACGCAACGCCCAGACGCTCGCAAGGGGGTGGGACGTTGCGTCTGCGGCCAAGGGCACGCGATACGCCATGAAGGCGGCCGGCCAATACGTCATGCGCAAGGAGCTGAGGGGGCTGGCCAAGAAGGCGCGCGACGTCCGATCCAAGGGCGAGACCGGCAACGAGCTGCAACCTGTCGTCATGGCCCAATTCGCTGTGAGGGCCAAGGCTGTCCGGGACAAGTTGGAGCAGATCAAGGCCTTTGAGGCTCTCCCCTGGAATGACTACACCGGAGAGCGATCCCGAGTCCAGAAGTCTCACAAGCAACAAGCCGCCACCGACGCCGATCTAGACAAGTTTTTTGCGGCTATTCCGGGGGATCACGAGATGCGTTTGCCGTTGATCGCTGCGGAGTTTTCGGGGCTGCGTGGCAAGGAGTTGTCCAAAGGTATTCGGATCGAATTGGCAAAGGCCGATGGTCGTCTCGCCCTTACTTTTTTTGTCGAGTCGGCAAAGTGCGACGGGGACAAAAAGGGGTTGGAGCTGAGGGCTATCAAGGTGTTTCAGCCAGACGGCGCGGTTTTGGGGGTTCGAAAGCGTTGGAGCGAGTTGGCCAGGGCAGTCAGCGAGGCGAAAAACCGCCTCGTCGTCAAAGTCGAGCCCAAGGGCAAACAGACTGTCGGACGCAGGATCACCGACGCTTGCAAAACGGCATCGATCCGGGCTGGCGTGCATGTGGCCGCGTATAGCCTTCGGCATCGCGTTTCGGCTCAGGCCAAGGCCTCGGGCGACGCCGTTTCCGTGGCCCTCGTCCTCGGGCACCAGACCACGAAGACGCAGGTCAACTATGGGAGGCGCAAGAGGGGAGGCAAGGGCATTTCTCCGGTGCAAGTGGTGGGCGAGAACGTCATGGGGGCGACGATCCGAGGGCCATCAAAGCGAGTTGGCCCCGGGCAGCACATCAAGGACAAAACCGCCCTTGGATCGACCCCGGGCGCGCAATCGAGACCAAGGGGAATGAGGCTATGAGGCCAAGCCAGGGGACAGGGGCGGGACGCACCAAGTGAGCAGCGCGGCCGTCGGTCATTTCAAGCCAGCGGCAGCGATGTGGGCACGCCACCAATGATCCGCCGCGTCGCCTCTCGCTCGGCATGCCAAAACCGGTTGTTTGCGCGCCTTGGAAGCCTCTTTGGGGCTCGCGGAGCACCCTTTCGGGGGTCAGGCCTCGGCCTTCGGCTTTCGGCGGCGTGCGGGGGCTTCTGCGGCCTCTGGCGTGGTCGCCAGGAGCGCCGCCAACTGCTCGGGGCTAGGCAAGGTCCCTCCGGATGCCTTGGAGGCCGCCAGGATCGTTTTGGCATAGCTCTTGGCCAGCCGGGTCATGGCCTGGTCCTCACGCTCCCGAATTTCGGCGTTCACGGCCGCCAATCGCTCTTTGAGGGCGTCGCGCGCCTGGTGGAGCTGGTCAAGGGTGCGGTGGGTCATTTTCTTCCTGGTTGCCGGCTGTTGGGTGAGACCTTGTGTCGAGGGCGAAGCCCTGGGGGGCGTTCTTTTTGCTGCCCCCCTTGGGGGGCCTGTTGAGTTGTCCCCCGATCGCTCCACAGCCGCTCTTTTGGGGGTGAATATTGTTTTAAGAAATATCCAGATAGTTCTGTGTCACCCACTGCTACGGTGGGGGGGGTCATCGTGTCAGCGAGTGACACGATGGCGAGGGTTGTCCACCGGCGATTGATACGGTGGGCGGCTCATGCTGCTTTTTTAGGCATTGGCAGAGCCCGCCGGCGTGCCTTCTCGACGACTTGGCCGAGCTCTCCTAGGCTGGGACCCTCCGGAGCGTCCTGGGGCAGCTCCGAGGCCGCCACGGAGCCCCGCAGCACCTTGGCCTTGTCGTCCCAGACGAAGCCGTCCCCCGGGATGATCTCCACGGCGGCGAAGGTCTCCGGGTCGCTCTTGCCTGTCTCGAGGGCCGCCTTGAGCTGCGCGAGCTTGTTGCGGAGCTGGGCCGGCACGTAGTCGACCACCACGGTGCAGAGCACCCGGGAGCCTAGCGAGATGTCCAGCCGCTCGCGGGCGAGGTAGTAGCGGCTCTTCCCCTTGACCTCGGATCGCAGCAAGCGGGCCTCCTCGAGCGTCCGCAGGCACTTTTGCACCGTCGCCGAGGCGAGCCCTGTGAGCGTCATCAACCGGCGAATGCTCGGCCAGCTCACCCCCGTTTGATAGTCCGCGTGGGCCTTGATGGCCGACCAGACCGCGAACGCGTTCGCCCCAATCTGAGCCACCAAGCCGGACTCGAAGAGGTCGGATTGGTAGGTCGCGAAGCTGGTGTTTATGCGGCCTTGCATTGTTTGACTTCCTCACCTTTCCGCGAAGTGTAGACGTAGCACGATCAAGGTGAGAGAGTAGATACCGGTGACACGATCAATTAGGGGGAAGTGGATGCAAGCAGCAAAGACAAAACAGGAGCCGCCAAAGGCCATGCGCTGGCCCGAAAAGGATTGGGTGTGGGTGGGCGAAGTTGCCAAATCGATCGGCATGAGCCGCTCTGCATTTGTGCGCGAGTCGGCCTTGCTTGCCGCCA
>JANYFF010000504.1 GCA_025362825.1 Polaromonas sp.
ACAGCCAGCGCGCTGGCTGTGTACCTTTTAGGCAGTCCGAACGTTGACATACAGAGGCGTCCGGTTTAGCGTTGGCTTGGCGGAATCGGCGAGCAGCAGGCTTTGGAGCTGGCTGCTTTGAAGAGAGCCTGAATTTTGAATTGATTTTTACAGGAGAGCATTTGCCATGAGTACATCAAACGACAGCATCCAACCCGGTCAACAGTCCGCATCTTCTTCCGGCAAACCGCTTTGGGCAGCGGTAGGCATCCTGGGCGTAGCAGTCCTCGGAATGGGCGGCGCAATGATTTACCAGCAGCGCCCGCCTGCACCAGCCACGCCGGCCGCCCAGGTGGCGATGGTCACCCCGAAAACCAATGCACCCGCCGCAGGCACCAGCGCTGCGGACGACATGATTGAAAAACCGGCAGCAGCGGCCCCCGCCCAGCCGGCACCGGTGACTGCCAAAAAAGTGGTCAAACCCAAACCTCAACCGGTTCCTCAGCCTCAACCAGCCTATGCTGGCGTATCGCCCGCCCCCTCGCCTTACCCTGTACAGGCGCCTGTAGCGGCTCGCCAGGTCTGCACAGTGTGCGGGTCGATTGAGTCGGTTACTCCGGTGCAGCGCTCGACCAAGTCGGCCGGCCCCGGCGTGGGCGCAGTTGCCGGCGGCGTGCTGGGTGCAGTGCTGGGTAACCAGGTGGGCCAGGGCAACGGCAAAACCGCAGCCACGATTCTGGGTGCCATTGGCGGCGGTTTTGCCGGCAACGCTGTCGAAAAAAATGTTCGCAAGGAAACCGTTTATGAGGTCGGCGTGCGTATGGAAGACGGCTCGCGCCGCACCATTGAAGTGGCCCAGCCACCCAGCGTAGGTAGCCGCGTGACGGTTGAAGGCTCCAGTATCCGCAGTAGCGATGGCATCACCTACCACGCGCCTGCGCCAGCCACTGCGCTGCCCAACCAGCCGGCGTTTGCGCAGCCTGGACAACAGTAAGTCAGGCTCCGGGTTTAATCAGCGTTCAGGAACCCGGGTGCTTCTTTGAGAGGTTTGCCGGCCGCAGCAATGCAACCGTTCACCGCAAATAGCCCGGTTTAACGCTGCGGGTGTAATGTGATTGCTGCTCAGTGCGCCGCCTTGAGTGCGCGGCGATACTGTACCGATTCGGCCACATGCGTTACCAGAACCTTGTCAGCGCCCGCCAGATCGGCGATGGTTCGGGCAACCTTCAGGCACCTGTGAATGCTGCGGCCCGACCAGCCCAGCCTTGCCGCTGCAGTGTTGAGAAACTTCGCAGCGGCATCGTCCAGCCTGCACTGGTCATCAATAGCTTGCCCGTCCAGCGCCTGGTTGGTCGTACCTTGCCGCTGCATCGCCCGCTCGCGTGCTGCCGACGCCCGAACCCTGATGGCCTGCGTGTTTTCGCCGGGTGGCGTGTTGATCAGTTCATCTGCCGCCAGCGCGCCCACTTCAACATGCAGGTCGATGCGGTCAAGCAGGGGCCCGCTGAGCTTGCCCTGGTAGCGCGACACCTGGTCGGGCGAGCAGCGGCAGGCCCGCAGACTGGAGCCCAAATAGCCGCAGGGGCAGGGATTCATCGCCGCCACCAGCTGGAAGCGGGCCGGAAACTCCGCCCGGTGCGCCGCGCGCGAGATGGTGATGGTGCCGGACTCCAGCGGCTCGCGCAGCGCCTCCAGCGCGGCACGGGGGAATTCAGGCAACTCATCAAGAAACAGTACCCCCCGGTGCGCCAGTGATATTTCACCGGGGCGTGGCGGCGATCCGCCACCTACCAGCGCAACGGCACTCGCCGTATGGTGCGGCGAGCAGGTCGGCCTGACCGACCACTGGTCCAGCGAAAAGCGGCCCACAAGGGATGCCACTGCTGCGCTTTCAAGCGCTTCTGCGGTGGTCATGGCAGGCAGCAGACCAGCAAAACGCTGGGCCAGCATGGACTTGCCCGATCCTGGTGCGCCCATCATCAACACGCTATGGCCCCCGGCGGCGGCGATTTCAAGAGCGCGCCGCGCTGCTGCCTGGCCTTTGACGTCAGCCATGTCGGCATAGCGCGCTTGCGGCAATTGCGCCGTGGCGTGTACCCGGCTCCAGCCGTCCAGCACGTCAGGTACCGCATCGCCCGGCAGAAACTGCCTGACCACGTCCAGCAGGTGATGGGCTTTGTAGATTTCAGCATCCGGGACCAGCGCTGCTTCCTGCGCGCTGCTTTCAGGCAGGACCAAGCGCGGCAGCTGGCCGGTCTTGCGGGCACTGCTGCTGATGGCCAGACTCATGGCGAGTGCTCCGCGCACCGGTCGCAAGTCGCCGCCCAGCGACAGTTCTCCGGCAAATTCGAAGCCCTGCATTTTTTTGGCATCGAGCTGGCCGCTGGCCGCCAGGATGCCCAGCGCGATGGGTAAATCAAAGCGTCCGGAGTCCTTGGGCAGGTCTGCTGGCGCCAGGTTGACGATGATCCGCTTGTTGGACGGAAACTCCAGACCAGTGTTCTGGATTGCCGAACGCACCCTTTCGCGCGCTTCCTTTACTTCAGTCTCCGCCAGTCCTACGAGCGTGAAGCTGGGCAAACCGTTGGCAAGATGCACCTCGACGCAGACTGGCCGGGCATCAAGCCCAAGCAAAGCGCGGCTATGCACTAAAGATAAGCTCATAAAGGGAATCCCTGTGGTGAATGCCCCAATTTAGAGCATGATTTAAGCACTGACGTGGTGCGTTGTAGTTTTTGTACCCATGTTAGTAACGTGGCAGCTTCCAAAAAGGTGGACCGGCGCCGGGAGGGGTGTGTTGTTGTGGCACGGTCCGTGCTACACGGTATTCGCTTGAATAGCCTTCTCGTTAACCTCAACAACTCTCCGGAGCATCCCATGAAATTGAAACCCATCCAGATCGCCATCTCCGCAGCACTGGTTTTCTCCAGCGCCGCTTTTGCCCAGACCGCCGCCCCGGCAGCCCCTGCTGCACCAGCTGCTGCACCAGCTGCTGCGCCTGCATCGCCACTGAGCTTCAACATCTCGCTGGCCAGCAACTACAAGTTCCGCGGCCAGGATCAGGACCAGACGAAAACCCGTGCTTTCAAACCAGCCTTGCAAGGCGGTTTTGACTATGCGTTTGACAGCGGTTTCTATGTCGGTAACTGGAACTCCACCGTCGCCTGGACCAAGTACCTAGGTACGCCACAGAACAATTCAGTGGAAATCGACCTGTATGGTGGCTACAAATTCAAGGCCGGTGAAGTTGACCTTGACGTCGGCGCCCTGCAGTATTACTACCCAGGTGCCAACACAGCCAACACGACCGAGCTGTACCTCGGCGCAGGTTATGGCCCTGTCAGCGCCAAGTACTCCACCACCGTATCCCAAGGTTATTTTGGTATCGGCAATAACAAGTTCACCGGCCCCTCCGGCTCTGGCCGCGGCACGGGCTATCTGAACCTGGCATTTGCCAAGGAAGTCGCACCGTCTGTCACATTCAAGGCCTCCCTTGGCTTTACCAACCTCAAAAGTGCAGCCAATGCTGCTGGATTCCCTAGTTATATGGACTACAGCGTTGGCGCAAGCTATGACATCGGCGATGGTTTGGCGGTTTCGGGTGCATTTGTGGGTGCCAACAAGAAAAGTAACTACCTTTACATCATTGATGGCACCAAGTCAATCAACAAAAACACGCTCGTCGTGATGCTGACAAAAACCCTGTAAAGCGGCGGGAGCAGCAGCACACGTTGCCGCTGCTCTTATATATCCATCCTGGAGGAAACCTGAATATGAAACTCGTCACGGCCATCATCAAACCGTTCAAGCTGGATGAAGTGCGCGAAGCACTCTCCGGCATTGGCGTGCAAGGCATCACGGTCACCGAAGTCAAGGGCTTTGGTCGCCAAAAAGGACATACCGAGCTGTACCGCGGTGCAGAGTATGTGGTTGACTTCCTGCCCAAGGTCAAGATCGAGGCTGCGGTCTCTGACGACCTGGTCGATCGCGTGATCGAGGCAGTCGAAGGCGCAGCCCGCACCGGCAAGATCGGTGACGGAAAGGTCTTTGTCTACAACCTGGAGCAGGTCGTGCGTATCCGTACCGGTGAAACCGGCAAGGAAGCGCTGTAAGGCCCCACCCCCAACAGCCCATAAAAAGAGAACACCGACATGAAAAAACTACTTGCTTCCCTTGTACTGGGATTGAGCCTGTTGGCCAGCGGCTCTGCCGTACTGGCGCAGGCCCCGGCTGCGGCACCTGCTGCATCCGCGCCCGCCGAAGCCAAACCTGACGCTGCAGCACCCCCTGCATCCGCAGCGGCCCCTGCTGCAGCTGCGGCAGCTTCTGCTCCCGCAGCAGTTGCCGCACCGGCAGCCGCAGCGTCTGCTCCGCCTGCAGCCGTCCCGAACAAGGGCGATACGACCTGGATGATGGTCTCCACACTGCTGGTTATTCTGATGGCCGTTCCTGGCCTGGCACTGTTCTACGGTGGCCTGGTTCGCAGCAAGAACATGCTGTCCGTGCTGATGCAGGTCATGGTGACCTTCTCGATGATCCTGGTACTGTGGCTTATTTACGGCTACAGCCTGGCGTTCACCGAAGGCAATGCGTTCTTTGGCGGATTCGACCGGCTGTTCATGAAGGGCATCTGGGACAACGCCGCAGGCACTTTTGCCACTGCAGCAACCTTCAGCAAGGGCGTCGTGATTCCCGAGATCGTGTTTGCCGTATTCCAGGCTACTTTTGCCGCCATCACCTGCACCCTGATCGTTGGCGCTTTCGCCGAACGTGCCAAGTTCGCCGGCGTGCTGGTGTTCATGGTGCTGTGGTTCACCTTCAGCTATGCGCCTATCGCGCACATGGTCTGGTTCTGGATGGGCCCTGACGCCTACACCGCTCCAGGTGTGGTCGATGCGATGAACGCCAAGGCCGGTTTGCTGTGGCAGTGGGGTGCGTTGGACTTTGCCGGCGGTACCGTCGTGCACATCAATGCTGCTGTTGCCGGTCTGGTGGGTGCTTATGTGATCGGCAAGCGCGTCGGTTACGGCAAGGAAGCCATGGCCCCTCACAGCCTGACGTTGACCATGGTCGGTGCTGCACTGCTGTGGGTTGGCTGGTTCGGTTTCAATGCAGGTTCTGCGCTGGAAGCCAACGGTTTTGCCGCTCTGGCATTCATCAACACCCTGGGTGCTACCGCAGCCGCAGTGTTGGCATGGTGCCTCGGTGAGGCGCTGATGAAGGGCAAGGCTTCGATGCTCGGTGCAGCTTCCGGTGCAGTGGCTGGTCTGGTGGCGATCACGCCGGCAGCCGGCAACGTCGGTATCGGCGGCGGCCTGGTGATCGGTGTTGCTGCAGGCTTCGCATGCTTGTGGGGCGTCAATGGCCTGAAGAAACTGCTGGGTGCGGACGACTCGCTCGACGTGTTCGGCGTGCACGGTATCGGCGGTATTCTGGGTGCCATT
>JANYFF010000505.1 GCA_025362825.1 Polaromonas sp.
CAAACCGACAGGCCAGTTTTTCAGTACTGCCATCGTAGTGAGGTCGTAAGTCGCATAAGCGAAGAACCCGAACAGCGCACCCAGCACGGCGACCTTCAACAGGCTGGCCGACTCAACGGGTAACAGCGCGAAAATCATCAGCCCCATCGGGAAGATGACATAAAACAGCACAGCCGCAACAAGATTGGGCGATGCCGCCAGATGTTCTCCCATGCCCTCCTGGTACCAGGAAACCGCAATGACACGCAACCACACCATGTCGATGATAAACATGGTTAAAAAAACCGCAAGGTAAACGCCTGCATATTTCATCATCGAAAGTCTCGCCTCTCTTGTGTTTTAACCGCGGGTGTAGGGTGTTTTGGGAATATACGTGCTTTTGGTGCCTTGCAATTCGGGCGAAGGTTCGGCACCTTCCAACGGCTCAGGCAACGTTCTATTGGTGCCTTCAACGCCATAAAAATCTCCATGGGCATTTCGGCCTTCATGGGGCGCCGGCCGAGGGGCCGGTACCTGCTCTGTCTTTGATTTTTTTCCACTCATCTTCGGATGTAAAGCCTTCGCTTCTTTGGCATGTTCGGCGGTGTTGTGCAATCAGGTGACAAAGCTTTTCAGGTCCAGCCGGAGTCGAGAGACCCCGGCTGCCGGGGTTTGCTCATAACTCGCCAGAAAAGGCCATGCCTGCCGCCTGACCGAAAGAGCTGGTTGCAGCTTTTCGTTCTTGAACGATGTTGTCCCCTGCTCCGACAAATACGGGGCGGTTTTGCGCACGTTAGGCAACAGGCTTGACTGGTTCATGGTGATTTTTTCATTTCAACGCGTGCCGGTGACTTCCACTTCTACCCGCCGATCTGGCTGCAAGCAGGTGATCAGTTTGGGGGTAGGCTTGTTGCCTGTGCACTCGCCCGGCTTGGTCACCGGGTCTGCGCCGTCCACGCCGCTGGCAGATATTTTGGCGGGCGCTATACCTGCGGTTTCAACCAAATAGGCACTGACGGCATCGGCGCGGCGACCCGATAATTTAAGGTTGTAGGCGTGCGAACCAAGGCGGTCGGTGTGCCCGGTGACCTTGATCGCGTCGTACTGCGTGCCTTTAAGCTCTCCAGCAAACTTGTCCAGTGCCAGTTTTCCGTCGGGCTTGACGACAGACTTGTCAAAGTCGAAAAGGGAGTCCGCAGAAAAGCTGACTTTCGTAGGCATTGGCGGAGGCATGGGTGCAGGTGGTGGAGCCACATATACAGGCGCCGGCGCGGCCGCTACCTGCACCGGCTCGACCATCGCAGCGCGTGGCGTAAAGGACTGCGGCTTTGGCCCAAAGTGGTAGACCAGTCCGACGGAGACCATATCTACATGGCCCTTGTTGCCTATGGCGTCGTTGACACGGTAACGATCCACCCCGGCGCGCAGGCCCAGCCGGTCGGTCATTGCATATTCAACGCCAAGGCCGACTTTGTAATTGGTATCGCGCTTGCTGGGGTTGGGATTGGTAACGCCGACGGCACCGGTGCCCGAAAAGCTGTCCCTGGCCTGCAGGGAGGTAACACCCACACGCCCCAGCACAGAAAATCTGTCCGTCACCGGCCAAATGCCCACTGCGTCAAGGTTCACTCCTCGTAGCCGAATGTCGCCGTTCAGCGACCCGGCGGGCAGCGTGTTGGCGGTGAAACCAAACTTGCCCAGATCAACATAGCCGCCCTCCAGGGCGAAATTTTGATTGAACTTATAGCCACCGTAGAGCTTGTACGCGGTGGAGCGGTCGCGGTCACTGATGGAGGTGGTGGCCAGACCGGCGCCAGCCAGCCCACCGCTGATTCTGGCGTTGTCTATCGTGGCGCTGGACCGGCCGACATCGCCGCCTGCATACCAGCCAGTTGTATCTTCGGCAAAGGCTGCCGGGGAGCTCAGCACGCAAAGAGCGGCCATGCTGATGATGAGGGTGGTTTTCTTGTTGTTCATGATGGTGTTCCAGTTTCGGATGGCTCAGACTTCGATCAGGGAGCGGGCACAGTAATCGCTGTGTTTACCAGCGTGACGGAGGCGCCCAGCGACAACACCCGGCCGTTGAGTGAACCCAACACAACGTTGCCTGCGGTCGAGAAAGCCGCACCGTCCATGGAAATGATGTTTCCCACCATGGCGCCGCCACCTGCCGCGTTGATTACGGCATTGCTGCCGACCTGCCAAGAGACGTTTTTGGCTTGCGCGCCACCCGCCAAAACAACGCTTTGCGGAAACGCTGCGCCCGGCCCGCCCACTGTCAGGGTACTGGCCATCTGGAACACCCAGACTGCATCAGGGTTGCCCTGCGCATCCAGTGTGAGGTTGCCGCCCATAATCATGAATGAACCTGCAGGTGCGGTGTACACGCCTGGCGCTAAAGTCAGGCCCGCCAGATTGGCGCCAGGATTGGCGCCCGCAGGAAGCGCTTTCAGCGCCAGGTAAGCAGATTGCGCGTCAAGCCTGGCCTGGGTGGCGATAGCGCAAGAAGGTGCGCTTGCAGTAGTGGTGGGACCGGTCGTCGAGTTAGTGCAGGTGTAAATCTTGCCCGTTACATTGCCCACGTTAACACCTGGTACTTCGGTGTAAATATCAGACGGTGCAGAATCATGAAAGCCGGTTATGGCTGATGTCCCAGTTGCGATTGTGCCTATGTCGGCGGTGTTGCCGTTGCTGCCGGTGACGATGGTCTGGTTACCGGTATTGGTCATGCCGGCGGTACCGCCAAAATTACCAAAGCGTACGGCTGTTCCAAGGTTGGATGGCGCCAAGCCTGCCGCAGCCACCGCGGCCGTCTTGAAGGTCCACACGTAAGGGCAACCAACGGCAACTCCTGCGGCGCTTTTGACGCCACTTTGAATTACCGCCGTGTAAGACGTGTTGGGCTGAAGTGACGCCGAGGTGTTCAGGCTTGCAACCATGGTCGCGGTGCTGTAATTGACCGACGCTGGCACCAGTGCTGATCCGCCGAAAGGAGCTATTGAGAAGGTACTGGTATTGATCGTGGCTTGATCCATGGGCAAATTGAAACTTGCACTGATCTGTTTTCCGCCGCCCGCCGTACCCGCGGTGCTGGTCGTCGCGACCTGATTGCCGTTGGTTGGCGAGGTGGCAAGAACTACAGGCGTAGTGGCGCTGGCAACAGCGCATGTGCTGCCGGGAGTACCAGGGATGCCAGGGGTGATGGCGCCGCCAGGCGGTACAAACACGACATTCAGGTTGCCGGTACCCAGAATCGGGTCACGGCTGCCACCACCGCCACAGGCCACAGTAAGGCTGCTAAAGATGAGTGCTGCGAGCACAGGCTTGGCCCATGCGCAGTTATGGACGTTAGGTATTTTCATTTGCGTTCCTTAATTTTTGAACTTGGCCATCATCAGCACTTTGAGATGAATTGCTGACCGTGTCAGAACGTTCAAAAGGCAGTACTTGCTTGATCGCTAAAGTGTAAATTTGTGTCCTATCCTGTAAGCGTAGGACACGGACACCAGGACTGGTAGGCAGGACAGCTTCAAACTTGAGAGGTAACGGAGCGAGCTTCCGCGGTGCCGATTTGCCCGGGCTGGGCAGACAAAGGAGCAGCCCGAAAGCGCCGGAACTGCTATTTTGAAATCCCCAACCTTGAAACTTGCCCCAAATGCCCCTATGATTAGCACTCGACGGTACTGAGTGCTAACAAGCCTGCTCAATCCCGCAGATTGCCAAACGCCGGCGCTTACTGCCGGTGCTTTTGATTTTTCCAACCATTGTTTAAAAACAAGGAGCTCACATGAAACTTCGTCCTTTGCACGACCGCGTAATTGTCAAACGCGTGGAAAACGAAACCAAAACCGCCTCTGGCATCGTCATTCCTGACAGCGCTGCTGAAAAGCCTGATCAAGGCGAGATCCTGGCTGTAGGCCCAGGCAAAAAGAACGACAAGGGTGAAGTTCAGCCCGTCGGCGTCAAGGTCGGCGACCGCGTTTTGTTCGGCAAATACAGCGGCCAGACCGTCAAAGTTGACGGCGACGAATTGCTGGTCATGAAAGAAGAAGACCTTTTCGCAGTTGTCGAGAAGTAATTCAAGACGCTACTAAATTGATAGCTGCTAGCGCCCGCAATTCTTGCCGCAGCAGCGTATTTGATTCACATTTAACCCATTTCAGGAGCCACACATGGCAGCAAAAGACGTAATTTTCGGCGGCGAAGCCCGCGCACGTATGGTCGAAGGCGTGAACATTCTCGCCAACGCCGTCAAGGTAACCCTGGGCCCTAAAGGCCGTAACGTCGTGCTGGAGCGCTCATTCGGCGCCC
>JANYFF010000515.1 GCA_025362825.1 Polaromonas sp.
GGCCGGTCGGCAGCTCGCTACCATCAGAGAAAGTTTTGACGCAGGACGCACAGGTCGGCCGCCACACCCTGCGCCATGCTCTCAAAACCCTGCATGAACGCGGCTTCATCGAGCTGCGCCAAGGAGCGCCCGCCAAGGTTATTTCGTGTACCCAGCCGCGTGTCTACAGCCAGGACTTCAATACCCTGCGAGACGTGTTGCGCTACCCCAGCAACACTGTGCGCGACAACAAGTTCGAGCGTTACGTGGAATGCGGGTTGTTGCTGCAGCCCACGCTCAAGGCACCGATTGGCACGTCCTGGTACCAGATTGGCGCAATTCGCCGCGACGAGCATTCAGCCCTGCCCCTGGCCTGGACCGACATTTACATCCTGGGCAAGTTTGCCAAGGTCACAAAGCTTAAGAACCATGAGAAGGAGATGGTATTCGAGCAGATTGAGCGGCATTTTGGCGTGGGGATTGAGCGGGCCGAGGTCGAAATTTCGGCTGCGACGCTATTGACCGAGCATGCCAAATACCTGGAGGTGCCGCAGGGCACACCCAGCTTGGTCATCGTGCGGCGTTACTTCGACGGCAAAGGCGACCCTTTTGAAGTCACGGTGACGCGACACATTGAAAACCGCTTCACTTTCAGCATGGAACTGCGCAGCGTGACGCGCACCAATGGGCCCACGGTCGCATAAATAAACTGGAGACAAAAAATGACTTTCACTACGCTTTCGCAACGACGCCCCAAACGACGTCTGGCCCTCATGGCGCTCGCCCTCGCGATGGCCGCTGCTGCCGGTACCAGCGCTGCGGCCGCGTACCCCGATAAGGTGGTCAAAATGGTCATCGGCTACGGTCCGGGAAGCTCTACTGACGTGATAGGCCGTATCGTGGCGCAGGGACTGGCCGAGATGTGGAAGCAACCCGTAATAGTGGAGAACCGCGCGGGGGCTGCAGGCAATATCGCAGCCGACATCGTGGCCAAAAGCCCTGCCGATGGCTACACCCTCCTGTTTGCGCAGAACGGCCTGGCCATCAGCGTGGCCTCCAACCCAGCACTGCCTTTCAATGGTCAGAAGGACCTGATTCCTGCCGTTGCCGTCACGGCTACACCGCACATTCTGGTGGTGAACGCCAGCTCGCCCGTCAAGAGTGTGGCCCAGCTCATTGCGCTGGCTAAAGAGAAACCCGGCGCGCTGAACTTCGGTTCATCCGGCATTGGCAACTCTGACCACATGGCGGCCGAGTTGTTCAAGGCGCTTGCCGGTGTGCAGGCGGTGCACGTGCCCTACAAGAGCGGCTCGCTTGCTGCGACCGACCTCATGGGCGGGCAGCTGGACTTCTACTTTGCCGGTATGCCTGTAGGTCTGCCACAGTACAAGGGTGGCAAGCTCAACGCCCTGGCTGTGACAAGCGAGGCCCGTTATGCCGGCACCCCCGAGTTGCCGACCATGCAGGAAGCCGGTGTGAAAGACTATGAAATGACCTTGTGGCAAGGTATCTTTTTGCCCGCTGGAACACGGCCCGATGTGGCCGAGGCCGTCGGCGCCAGCGTGCTCAGGTTGCTTGAAGACCCGGTCATGCGCGAGCGCCTGGCCAAGGCCGGTGCCCAGATCGTGCCGCTACCGCGTGCCCGTTTCACAGACATGTACCTCAGGGATATTGAACGCTGGAAGCGCGTCATCACCTCGGCAAACATCAAGTTGCAGTAGTCGGAGCCGCAACGTCAACACTAAATCGCCAACGGGTCCACATCAATCGCCCAGCGAACCAGCGTCTTGTGCTCTGACTGCTTGCGGGTTTCAAACAGCACGGGTTGCCAGGCTGCCAGAAAGCGCTGTAGAGCCACGCGTGATGGGCTTTCGACCAGCATCTGGGCGCGTTCTATATTGGCTACGCGCTGGATGGTCATGGGCACGGCCGGGTAGGTGGTGACCTGGGCGTGGCCTTCGAGCTGCGCTTGCATGGCTGCGTTTGATGCGGCATTTAAAAATCCCTGCGCCACATCCTGCGCCTTGGCCTCGGCGCGTATCAGCGCTGAAAAGCCGAAGGGCGACATGCCGGCGGCCTCGCGCTCTTCGAGTTGCTGCGCGGCAAACTTTGGGTAGTCGTGCTGCTTAAGGGCGGCAAACAGCGGGTGCGTCGGGTGAAAGGTCTGCACCCACATTTCGCTGGCTTCGCTGTGCCTGGCATCGCGCCCGGCCCGCCCACCGGCCTGCATCAACAGGCCGAACAGCCGCTCGGGTGCCCGAAAGTCGCTAGAGAACAGCGCACCATCGGGGTTGATGGCCGCCACCAGCGTGATGTGCCGGAAGTCATGGCCCTTGGCGATCATCTGCGTGCCGACCAGCACATCAATTTCTCCTGAATGCACGCTGGCCAGCTGCGACTCCAGTGCGCCTTTTAGACGGGTCGTGTCGGCATCGATGCGTGCAATGCGTACCGGGTTGCCGTCGGGGCGGCTGATGCCGGCGAGCAGCTCGGCCAGGTGTTCTTCCAGCCGCTCCGTGCCGCGGCCGACGGGGGCGATGTCAACATTGCCGCAGCTCGGGCAGGCACGTGGCACGCGCTCGGTAAAACCGCAGTGGTGGCAGCGCAGCGTGCGGTCAATCTTGTGAAAGACGCGGTAGGCGCTGCAATGCGGGCACTCGCTTTTCCAGCCGCAGTCGTGGCAGGCCAGCACTGGGGCGTAGCCGCGGCGGTTGAGAAAGATCAGCGACTGCTCGCCGCGCCCGATGCGTTTGGCAATCGCCTCAACGAGCGGCGGCGCAATCACACAATGTTTGGGCTGGTGGTTCATGTCCACGCCCCTAACTTGGGGAAGTCCCGCGGGCGCTTGGATGACTGAGGCAAGCGGAGCCGCAGGACTGGCTTCGCTAGACTGCAGGCGGACGGCCTCCCCGGGGGGCAGCGACGTACACGCAGTGACGAGCGTGGGGGCCCTGTCCTCCATCGTCAGGCGCTGGTACTTTCCTGTCACCGTGGCCTGCCAGCTTTCGAGCGAAGGCGTGGCGGACCCGAGCATGACCCGACAACTACCCTTGAGGCCGGCCCTGGCCATGTCATCGGTTTCCAGCCGGGCACGGTAAACCGCCAGGTCGCGGGCCGAATAACGCGCACCTTCCTGCTGCTTGTAGCTCGGATCGTGTTCTTCATCGACCACGATCAGCCGAAGGTGGGGCAGCGACGCCAGCACCGCCATGCGGGTGCCCAGCACCAGCCGAGCCTGGCCGGAATGCGCCGCCAGCCAGCTTTTCAGCCGCTGCGCAGGCGTCAGTCCGCTGTGCAGCGGTACCACGCGTTCCTTGCCGAGGTAGGCAAAACGTTCCTCGAAGCGTGCCTGCAGCTGGGGTGTCAGGTTGATTTCAGGCACCATGACAAGCACCTGCGCTTCGGGGTTTTCGTCCAGCATCTTCGCTGCGGCGCGCAAATACACCTCGGTTTTGCCGCTGCCAGTCGCGCCAAACAGCAGCGCAGCCCGGTTATCGGCATGAAAAGCGGCCAGAGCCCGCGTCTGCTGGGAGCTTAATGCTATTAATTCAGTAGTATTACGCGGACCACTTGTATCCGCAACCGGGCGTTTCAGGCGGCGAGCCAGTTGTACGGCGCTCAGTTCGCGCAGTTGCGGCGGCAGGGCGGCAAGCGCCACCTCGCCGAACGAGCGCTGGTAATACCCGGCGGTAAAGCTAACCAGCCCGCGCCAGGTGGCGGACAGGGGCGCCAGGCCTTCCAGCGGACCGGCGATGCTGCGGGTCTGGCTTTCAAGGAGCTCACCGCTGTCGGCCGGGCTGCCCCAGACTACCCCCAGCACCTCGCGCCGGCCGAGCGGCACGCGCACGAGCGTACCGGGTTCAAGCGGCGTTTCGCTGCGGTAGGTCAGCGGCCCGGCGATGGCGCTATGGGCCGGTGCTGCAACCACGACATCAAGCCAGCAGCTCATGGAATGTGTGAATTTGTAGACAAAGCTTCAATACCACATGCAATGAACGCGCTAAGTCCTTGATTTAAAGGTACTTTCAGGATTCCCAAGTTTTCTGTGGATAACTTTGTTGATAGCTTCGCTCCGAAGGCTCGAAAGCCTTGTAAATCAAGGCTTTGCTTAAATTGCCCGGAAAAAAAGCACTTTAAAGATCCTATATAAATCAAAGACTTAGCGGCGCTATGCCTTTGATAGCGTATGTCAACGCACAAATGCAAACTTGCGGCACCGCAGCACGATTTTTGTGCATAAGTCCTGCTTGACGTCACATGTTTTGTGCTAGACATGGCCTGAAACCAGCGATTTTGGGCTGCCGTATGGTCGAAAGTACTCGCGATCAGACAGCAACACTGCGCATTTTTCGAGAGTGAGCGTGCACTGCGCGAACCAGGACTTCCACATTTTCGGGCGGTGTGTGCTGGCTGATGCCGTGCCCCAGGTTGAAAATATGGCTGGCACCGGGTGTTGAGCGGTCGGTATGCGGCCGGCCAAAGCTGTCCAGCACCTTGATGGCCTCAGCCTCGATTTGCGCCGGGTTGGCAAACAGCACGTTGGGATCAAGATTGCCCTGCAGCGCCTTGGCGTTCGGCCCTTGTTCACCAACCTGTGCGCGCGCGCGCGCCAGGTTAACCGTCCAATCCAGGCCCAGCACTTCGCAGTCCAACTGCCCCATGGCGTCCAGCCACAGGCCGCCGCCCTTGGTGAACACCAGCCGCGGGATCACCACGCCTTCGTGTTCGCGTTTGAGCTGCGCCAGCACCCGCTGCGTGTACGCCAGGCTGAATTCTTGGAAGGCCGCGTCGGCCAGCACACCGCCCCAGCTGTCAAAAATCATCGCGGCCTGCGCGCCGGCTTCAATCTGTGCATTCAGGTAGGCGGCGACTGAGTCTGCGTTGATGGCCAGCATTTTGTGCATCAGGTCGGGGCGCTGGTACAGCATGGTCTTGACCAGCCGGTAGTCGTCAGAACCAGCACCCTCAACCATGTAGCAGGCCAGCGTCCACGGGCTGCCTGAAAAGCCGATCAGCGGGACGCGTCCGTTCAAAGCCTTGCGGATCGAGGTAACTGCATCAAACACATAGCGCAGTTTGGCCATGTCGGGAACTTCAAGCCTGTTCACGGCGGCTTCGTCGCGTACCGGTGTGGCAAAACGCGGGCCTTCGCCAAGCTGGAAGGACAGGCCCAGGCCCATGGCGTCAGGCACCGTCAGGATGTCACTGAAAAGGATGGCGGCGTCCAGCGGGTAGCGCTCCAGCGGTTGCAGCGTGACTTCGGTGGCGTAGTCGGTGTTGGTGGCCAGACCCATGAAGCTGCCGGCGCGGGCGCGTGTGGCCTTGTATTCAGGCAAATAGCGGCCGGCCTGGCGCATCAGCCAGACGGGGGTGTGGTCGGTGGCCTGGCGCAGGCAGGCGCGCAAGAAGGTGTCATTTTGAAGGGGTGCAAACATCGTCCGATTGTCTCATTCAAGCGAAAAGGGGTGCTTTGCGCAGGCCTCTATCCACCGCCCTGATTCAGACTTACCATGGCGATCAAGCTTCTGCTTGACTTGAAAGGGGCACTGCCATGCGAATGAACGACCAGGAGTACTTCCGCAGCTGTATCGCCAAGGAGCGGCATCTGGCGCAGTTGCTGGGCCACCAGCATATTGAAGAGTGCTACGAAAGTGCGGGCACGCTTTGGGACAACGCCAGCGCCCTGCCGCAATGGACGCGCGACTGGCGAGCCTGCGGGCCGCTGATGACGGGGTATCGGATTACGCTGGCGTACGCGCAGGGGCTGGGTGAGCAAGGGGAGGGCGGCGTCGTGACTGCCGGCACTACCACTGTCTCGTTCTCCGACCACCCCAATCGTGACCGGGCTGTGATGTATGCCATCGTCAAGGAAGTCATCCACCTGCTGGAGCACCACCATGTGGGCAAAACCCAGCCTGGCCGCGCTACTGCATCCTTAGCCGATTCTGCCCGCTAAGGCAGTCGCCCCGAGTCCGTAGTGCCGGCAGCGCCTGCTGAGTCTTTGGGTTGACACCGCCGCGTCAGGTGCACTGTTAGCGCGTCAGGCCTAGATCAGGCCGCGTGACAACAGGACGCGGTGGTCGATTTTCAAGCAGTGGTCCTGCACGACCATCAGCCCTGCTTCTTCGGCTTTGGCCGCGGCTGCAGCGTGGCTGATGCCGAGCTGCATCCACACAGCTTTGGCATCTATGTCGATAGCCTCATCAACGATGGGTGGAATGTCTTCACTGTTGCGAAAGCAGTTCACCAGGTCAATCTTCTCGTGCTGCGCGGCCTCCCCCAGTGTGGCGTAGACCGTCTCGCCCAGCACCTTTTCGCCAGATGCCGCCACCACCGGGTTGACCGGAATGATGCGGTAGCCGGCTGCCTGCATGTAGCGCGATACGTCAAAGCTGGCGCGGTGTGGTTTGGGCGACAGGCCCACCACCGCAATGGTGCGGTAGTGCTTGAGGATGTAGGGCAGACGGTCTGCAAGCGCTATCGGGTTCATGGGC